>JABDJW010000183.1 GCA_013002375.1 Acidimicrobiales bacterium
GCCCAGGACTAGCCGATGGCGATGTCGGCGGCCACGTACGGCAGGTCGAGTGAGTCCGCCACCGCGTCCTCGGTGAGCTGCCCGGCATGGACGTTCAGGCCCCGCCGCAGGTGAGGATCCGAGCGCAGCGCGTCGAGCGGCCCGCCGGCCAGTTGGGCGATGCGGGGGAGCGTGGCGTTGTTCAGGGCCAGGGTGGAGGTGCGAGGAACGGCGCCGGGCATGTTGGCCACGCAGTAGTGGACGACGCCATCGACGATGTACACCGGGTTGGTGTGGGTCGTGGGGTGTGCCGTCTCGATCGAGCCACCCTGGTCGATGGCGACATCGACGACGACCGACCCCGGCCGCATGCGGCTGATCATGTCGGCCGACACCAACTTGGGGGCGGCTGCGCCGGGCACCAGGACGGCGCCGATCACGAGATCGGCATCGACGACGTACTGATCGAGTGTTGCTGCGGTCGAGTACACGGTGCGCAGACTCGGACCGAAATGGTTGTTGAGGTCATCGAGCACGGCCGGGTTGCGGTCGAGCACCGTGACGTCGGCACCCAGCCCGACTGCCATCATGATGGCATTGCGGCCCACTTGGCCGCCGCCGATCACGGTGACCTTGGCCGGCGCCACTCCCGGTACGCCGCCGAGCAGCAGACCAGCGCCACCGGCGGGAGCTTCGAGGTAGTGCGCACCGGCTTGGATCGAGAGGCGACCGGCGACCTGGGACATCGGCGCAAGCAGGGGCAGGCGACCCTCGTCGTCGGTGATCGTCTCGTAGGCAATCGCGGTGCACCCGCTGGCCATGAGCTCCTCGGTCTGCGGCCGGTCGGCGGCGAGATGGAGGAACGTGAACAGTGTGTGATGCGGCTGCAACATCGCCCGCTCGACGGCTTGCGGTTCCTTGACCTTCACGATCATCTCGGCCGAGGCGAAGACATCAGTGGCGTCCGGTACCAATTTGGCGCCCACGGCCTCGTACTCGTGGTCGGTGAAACCGGAGCCGTCGCCGGCCCCGGACTGCACGATGACCGAATGGCCGCGGCTGATCAGGTCGTGCGCGCTGCCCGGCGTCAGGCCGACCCGGCGTTCGGATTCCTTGATTTCGGTCGGTACCCCGATGATCACCAGATCACCTCCGTTGTCGCTCGCGGCGCAGGGCGCCCGTTACCGAAACGGTACGCCATCGACCGCGCCGCGTGATTGCAAATGTGATTGATTTGTCTCGACTTGGCGCCGATAGATTGCGTAATCTCTCCATCGTCTGTAAAAAAGCTGCGTAATGATCGACCTCGACACAATCGACCGCCACATTCTCAATCAGTTGCAGGCCGACGCCCAGCTGACCAATGCCGACCTCGCGGACCGCATTGGGTTGTCCGCATCGGCGTGTCTGCGACGGGTCAAACGGCTCGAGGCGTCGGGGGTGGTCGCCGGCTACGTCCTGCTGGTCGAACCCCTGGCGATCGACCGGGCCCTCGATGTCTTCGTGGAGATCACCCTCAACTCCCAAAGCGAAACGGTGCTCGATGCCTTCGAGCAGGCGGTCGGGGAGTGCCCCGAAGTCATGTCGTGCCACCTGATGGCGGGCGACTTCGATTATCAGCTGCACCTCGCGGTGGCCGACACCGCTGACTACGAGCGAATTCACAAGCAGTATCTGTCGCGCTTCCCCGGGGTTGATCGCATCCGCTCGGCCTTCGCCATTCGCACGGTGTATGCCACCACCAAGCACGTCCTGGAAACGCCCGCCCCCTGAGGGTGCGCCATACTTGAGCATGGCTGGGTCTGCACATCACCATCACGCCCACGGTGGCGCGGCGGACGAACCCCAAACTGCCCGCATCGCGATCGCGGCCACTGCCAACGTCAGCTTTGCCGTTGTTCAGGTCGTCGTCGGTCTCGCCATTGGTTCGGTCGTGGTGCTGGCTGATGCGGCGCACCAGGTCGTGGACGCGTGCGGGTTGGTCATCGCACTCGGTGCCGCCTTGCTGGCTCGCCGCAGCGCGGATGGATCGATGTCGTTCGGCTGGGGGAAGGCGGACGCGCTCGGCGGGTTCGTGTCGTCGCTGTTGTTGCTCGCCTCGATCGTCTGGATCGGCTATGAATCGATCGAACGGCTGTCGAATCCGCCCGATATCGAAGGCTGGGGGGTGATCGCCATCGGTGTGGCCGGTTTGGTGGTGAACGGCGGCAGTGTGTTGTTGCTCGATCATTCGCACGAGCACCTGTCGATCCAAGCCGCTCGGCTTCATCTCATCACCGACTTGGTCGGGTCGGTCCTGGTCGTCGTGGCGGGCGTCATCCTGGCCGGCACCAACGCGGCGTGGATCGATCCGGTGGCGTCGCTGGTCTTGTGTGCGCTGATCCTGCGCGCGTTGTACACGATGTTTCGCCGGACGGCCCACGAGCTCTTGGATCGGGCCCCCGATGGACTCACCACCGATGTCGTCGCCACCGCGCTGGCCGGTCACGACGCAGTGCTCGACGTGCATCATGTCCACGTCCGGCCACTGGGCGCCGGCGCGGTGAGCGTTACCGCCCACGTGGTGGTCGGAGAGCAGAGCATGCACGACGCCCAGGGCCAGATCGACTCGATGAACGAGCTGCTCGCCGACGAACTCGGCGTGGCCCACAGCACGCTGCAGCTGGAGTGCCACGCCTGCGAATCAACGGTGCACTGAGACGATACTGAACCGGTGCCGACCAAGGGCCTTTCTGCCCTGCCCGAAATGGGAATGGTTCAAATACCGTCGAACCATGAACGTCGATATCGAACAGATCATGCGTCAACCGGTGATGACCGCCAGCCCCCACCAGAGTGCCGGCCACGTACGGGCCCTGATGGCCGAGCACGGCATCTCGGCCCTGCCGGTGGTGAACACCGACGGTGAGCCGGTCGGGATGGTCACCGCCACCGATCTACTCGATGATCACGCCGACGGCGCGCCGATCAGCGGCTTCATGTCGGAGCCGGTATACACCGTGCCCCGGTACGAGGGCCCTCACGTCGTCGCCCGCATCATGCGCAACCATCACCTGCATCACGTCGTCGTCACCGAACACAAGAAGGCGATCGGCATCGTCAGCGCGTACGATCTGCTGCAGCTGGTGGAGGATCACCGATTCGTCGCCAAGCCCGGTCCAACCCCTTCGAAGAAGTCCAAGCGCCGTTCCTAACGGCAGGTAGAGCATGCCGATCGAGTTCACCCGCAACGAGCGTCCAACCCTGGGCGTCGAGCTCGAGTTCCACATCGTCGATCGTGAGACCGGCGAGTTGGTGTCGGCGGCGGAGTCGTTGCTGGCCGAGATGGGCAAGGCCCACACCGGTGGCGAACACCCCAAGGTGAAACACGAGCTGTTCCAGAGCACGGTGGAAGTCATCACCGGCGTGTGCGAAACGCCGGCTGAGGCCCACGCCGATCTGCAGGCCACGATCGAGGAGATGCGGGCCATAGCCGACCCGCGCGGCCTGACCTTTGTCAGCTCGGGCACCCACCCCTTCGGCCTGGCTCGGGATCAGGTGGTGAGCCCGATCACGCGCTACCACGAGCTCGTCGACGCCATGCAGTGGCCGGCCCGCCGACTGTTGATCTGCGGGATGCACGTCCATGTCGGCGTGCAAACCGGCGAGCAGGCGATCGCCGTCGTCAACGAGCTTCTTCGCCACTTGCCGCTGTTTTTGGCGCTGTCGGCGTCGAGTCCGTACTTCGAGGGGGAGGACTCCGGACTGGCCTCGGCTCGTTCGAAGGTCTTCGAGGCGCTGCCCACCGCGGGCCTGCCGCCGCTGTTGTCGGGTTGGGTAGATTTCGAAGCGTTCATGTCCACCTTGGTCGACTCGGGTTGTATCGACTCGATCCGGGAGGTGTGGTGGGATATCCGCCCGCACCCGGACTTCGGCACGGTGGAGCTGCGCATGTGCGATGCCGTGCCGACAGTGGCCGAGGCGACCGCCCTGGCCGGCTTGGCTCAAACCCTGGTCGCCTGGTGTGTGGATCGCCTCGATGCCGGGAACCTGCCCGAACCTCCCCGCGAATGGACGGTTCGGGAAAATCGCTGGCTCGCCGGCCGTTACGGCACCGAGGCCACCCTGATCGTCGAGGATGCGGAGAGTGGAAGATCGAGTCGTCGGCCGGTGCCGGATCTGGTGCGCGAGTTGGTCGTCGAGCTCGAACCGGTGGCCGAACGTCTGGGTACTGGGCCGGAGCTTCGTCGGGTGCTGCAGATCCTGGAGACCGGCACGAGCACGAACCGACAACGTAGCTTGGTCGAGCGCGGCGGTACGCTGCTGGAGGTGGTACACCACCTCGCTGCCGAGCTCGTAGCCGACGAGCCCAACGTCGTATGACCGCCACGTCGGCGGTGCCGGCATCACTCGACCCCTGGCTCGCCGAACATGGTGAGGGGCTCATCGCGATTCGCCGCAACATTCACGCGCACCCCGAACTGAGCGGCGAGGAGCGCGCGACGACCGAACTGGTTTTCGAACGGCTCGAGCTCGCCGGTCTCGAGCCGCGGCGGCTCCAGGTGGGCACCGGTCTGGTGTGCGATCTCGACCCGGCCGGTCCAGAACCCGTCTCGGGGCCGCGCTTCGCGCTTCGAGCCGATCTCGATGCCCTGGCCATGCAGGACGAGAAGGACGTGCACTATCGCAGCCAGGTGCCGGGGGTGGCCCACGCGTGTGGTCATGATGCGCACACCGCGATCGTGCTGGGCACCGCATTGTTCTTCGCCCACCATCGCGATGAGCTCCCGGGACCGCTGCGGTTCATCTTCCAGCCGGCCGAGGAACGAGTGCCAGGCGGGGCGCTCGACGTACTCCGAGATGGTGGTTTGGACGACGTTGGCGGCATCGTCGGCCTGCACTGTGAGCCCAAGCTCGACGTCGGTGCCATCGGCCTGAAGACCGGCCCGATCTCGTCGGCCGCCGATATGGCGACCATCGACTTGTCCGGCCCCGGTGGCCATACCGCTCGGCCCGAGCTGACCGTCGACATGGTTGCGTTGGCGTCGGCGATCGTCACGGAACTACCTCGGGAGGTCGCGGCCCGGCTGGACAACCCGGCGGACGTGAAGTTGGTGTTCGGCGCCATCAACGCGGGCGACGCGGCCAACGTCATACCGTCCCATTGCCAGCTCCGGGCTTCGGTTCGCACGCCTTCGCTGACGGTCTGGGAGCAGCTTCCCGGTCTGGTCGATGAGTCCCTCGATGCCCTTCTGGCCGACCTCGATGTCGAGTACGACCTCGACTACGTCCATGGCGTACCACCGGTCGTGAACGACGCCGGACTGGTCGAGGTCGTGTGGTCGGCGGCCACCGAGGCGCTGGGTCCGAGCCGGGTCGTCCCGGCCGCGCAGAGCTGGGGCGGCGACGATTTCGCCTGGTTCTCGCGCGAGGTGCCGGGGGCGTACGTACGGCTCGGCGTACACAACCCCGACCGCGACGGCGATCAGCTCGATCTGCACGCCGGCCACTTCGATGTGGACGAACGAGCGATCGAGGTCGGTGTCCGCGTCCTGGCGGCCACCGTGCATCGGTACTTCGGCGCGCTCGGGCGCGCCTAGCGAACGA
>JABDJW010000193.1 GCA_013002375.1 Acidimicrobiales bacterium
ACGACACCCCGGGCGGCCAAGCCGGCACCGATGCCGAGCAGGACGGCGCCCGCGATGTCGGAGTAGTCGATGCCGCTGACGAACCCGCCTTCTCGGAGCGTCCGGCCGATGAACGGCACCACCGGCGTGGTCCCGATGATGCTCACGTACGTGACGTAACCGGTGACCGAGGCCAGCAGGCCGGGCAGAAGGGCTCGTCGGGTCACGTCGTCGCGGTAGGGCGCCTCCAGGGCGAAGATCAATCCGGTGGCCGGTGCCTTGAAGACTGCGGCGACACCGGCCGCGGCGCCGGCGGTGAGGAGCATCTTGGCTTCATCGCGACGGAAGAATCGGGCCAGGCGTTCCTGCAGATTGTGGCCCATCGCTGCTCCGGCATAGATCGAGGGACCTTCGAGGCCGAGCGACCCGCCGAGTCCAATGGTGGCCACGCCGGCGAGCAGCTTGGCCGGTACATCGCGCAACGGAACTTCGGGCCGGCGGCTGTGATAGGCCCGCACGTACTCATCCGAGGTTGCCGGGGTTGCGTTCGCGGCGCCGTAGCGGAGCAGGAGCCAGGCCAGGAGCAGCCCGAAACCTGGTGCCACCGCAATGAGCCAGAGTGGCTGGCCCTCGAGTCCGTGGAGCAACCACGATTCAGCCAGCTTCTCGACCGCGGCCACCAGCAGCGCAGTCAGTGCTCCGGTGACCGCGGCGGCGGTGAGCAGGCGGGCGTAGCGGCCGCGTTGGCCGCGCGGTGGCAACAGATCGGCGAGCTGCGCCCTCATCGGCGTCGTAGAACGGGATGGGGGAGCAGTTGCTCCGGCGCTCGCTGGGCCAGGTACTGGCGGAGGAGGTCGTACGGCTCGTCGCCACAGAGCTCGCGAAGCTCGTCGGCCAGAGTCTCGTGGACCGGGCGGTGCTCGACGAAGGCCAAGTCGTCGCTCGTGCACCACCAGTGGAAATCGGCGCCGCCGCTACCCCAGTCACGGATCTTCCACTCGCGCAGGGTGTAGGTGTCGTGGCCGTTGTCGTCCTCGTGGTGTTCGAGTCGAAGCGGGAGCTGCCAGCAGACGTCGGGCTTCCAGTCGAGCGGTCGTTCGTCGGCTTCGAGTGCAGCCCGGTGCAGGGCGCAGCCGGCGCCGCCTTCGAAGCCGGGGCGGTTGAGGAAGCAACAGGCCCCGTCGATTCGCTTGGTCATCAGCGTCGTCGGCACGCCGGCACCGGTGCCGCGCTCGTCGGCGTCTGGCTCGTCGGCGTCTGGGTCGATCTCGAACGGATCGCCGTCGACCTGATCGTGGAGTTGCCACTGGTCGGGCGTGAGGCGCTCGGCGAAGTGGGCCACCCGCTGCTGGTCTTCGACATCGGTGAAGTGGGCCCCGAAACTGCAGCAGCCCTGCTCGAGCTCGGGCGTCGGGGTGTCGTTGATGCCCAGGCAACCGGCGCCGAAGATGCAAGACCAGTTGGAGGTCAGGAAGGTCAGATCGAAGACCCAGGTGTCGCCGTCGGAATCGTCGAACGACACCCACTCGTGGGCGGAGTCGGGGAGCGTCGCACCTTTCGATCGTCGGGGTTGGGTCACGGCGACCGACCCTACCGCCGCGAGTTGGCCTCACCGCGCTCCCGAGCGAGGCGACCGCTGGAGATGCCGCCAACGCAGTGAAACCCAGCACTGTCACACCGGTGTGCTTGAATCGAACCTTATGCACGACTACGACCATCTCAGCAGCCGCCTCGAGACCATCTCCGAGGAGCTGGCCGAGCTCGCCATGGCCAGCCTGCGTGACGGTTTGGGTGAGGACGGCGACGTCGATGCCGCCAAGGCCGAGGAGCGGCGTCTCACCAAGGCCCGCCGGGCGGTCGAGAAGGCCGCCAACCTGCTCAACCCGCCGGTGTACGAGTACTGAAGCTACGCGCCGCCGTCGTTGAGGTGGTCGATCATCAACCGCAGTTTGTCGTTGCCGTGGCGGTCGAAATGAAACGCGATGCGGGGCAGATCGACGTGATCGTCGTCGTCGATCTCTGACTGGCTCGCGGTGACGCGCTCCACCCCTCCGCTGACGGTGATCGGCGCGAACTCCTTGGTGAGTTGCGCCAACTCGGCGTCGCTCGGCTCCCGGTTGAGCCGCAGCACCAGGCGCTTTCCGACGAAACGCATCGAGTGGTACGAGGAATAGAAGTGGCAGATCTCGTTCACCGCCTCGGGGATGTCGTCGGTGATGTGCACCAGCTTGAGGTCGGTGCCGTTGATGTAGCCGGGCTCGAGAAGCTCCTTCACCACGAAATCCCGCCAGGTGTCCCAGTACGTGTCGCCCGGTGGATCGAGCAGCACGACCGGCGCCAGGTAGGTCTTGCCGGTCTGCATGAGGGTGAGGAGCTCGAAGGTCTCGTCGAGCGTGCCAAAACCGCCCGGCATGAGCGCATACCCGTGCGATTCCTTCATGAAGGTCAGCTTGCGGGTGAAGAAGTAGCGGAAGTTGATCAGCTTGTGATCGTCGACGATGAACTCGTTGGCCTCGGCTTCGAACGGCAACTCGATGTTCACGCCGAAGCTGTTCTCGGTGCCGGCGCCTTCCAGCCCGGCCGCCATGATGCCCGGGCCGGCGCCGGTGATGACCATCCAGTCCTGGTCGACCATGGCCTTGCCGAATTCGCGGGCGCAGCTGTAGGCGGCCTCGTGCGGTTTGGTGCGCGCCGAGCCGAAGATCGAACACTTCTTCACTTCTCGGTATGGCGCGAAGACGTGAAAGGAGTAACGCAGTTCCTTGAGGGCAGAGTTGACCAACTTCATGTCGCCGCGGCCGACCCGTTCGCGCGCCATACGCAGGGCCGACACCACCATTTCGAACAGCAGGTCGGGTTGTTCGGGCGCGTTGGCTTCCTCGATGATCTCGAGCACCGCTCGATCGAGGCCGGCATCGCCGGTGCGGTAGCGGGGAAGGGAGTTCTGATCCACCCCGCGATGGTACCCGGCTCCCCGGACCGCTAGTCGCCGGCGACGACGGGGATCTTCGGTCGAATGGTCCGGGTCGGGGCCAGCAGTTCGACGTGATCGAGATGGGCGTAACCGGTGCTGCGCTGTTGGAGCCGCCGGCCCAGCGGATCGAGAAGCTCGCGGAAGTCCTCGATCGTCGCCGCTTGCCCGTGATCGGCGCCGGCCGCCCGGCTGATGTTCTCGTTGATCAGGGTGCCGCCGAGATCGTTGACCCCCGCCTGAAGGAGCTGTGCGACGCCGTCGAAGCCGATCTTCACCCACGAGGCTTGGATGTTGTCGATGAGGCCGCGATAGGTGATGCGGGCGACGGAATGCATCAGCAACGTTTCGCGGAACGTCGGGCCGCGGCGGGCCTTTTGCTGGAGGTAGATCGGTGACGCCATGTGCACGAAGGGCAAGCCGACGAACTCGGTGAAGCCGCCGGTTTGCTTCTGGAGCTCGCGGGTGCGGACGAGGTGCGTCGCCCAGTGTTCGGGTTGCTCGACCGCGCCGAACATGATGGTGATGTTGCTGTGCAGCCCGACCTTGTGCGCGACCCGGTGGGCTTCGAGCCACTCGTCGGTGTCGATCTTGTCGGGACACAAGACAGCCCGAATGTCGTCGTCGAGGATCTCGGCCGCGGTACCGGGCAACGACTTCAGGCCGGCGTCCTTCAGCCGAAGCAGGTACTGCTCGAGCGGTTCTTGGAGCCGCCGAGCTCCTTCGGTCACCTCGAGGGCGGTGAAGCCGTGCACGTGCATGCCGGGCACCGCATCGGTGACGGCCCGGGTGACATCGAGGTAGTAGTCGCCGTCGAAATCCGGGTGAATGCCGCCTTGGAGGCATACCTCGGTGGCGCCCTGGTGGGCAGCCTCGATCGTGCGATCGGCGATGTCGTCCAGGGTCAACAGGTACGGCGTGCCGCGCAGGTTCAGCGACAGTGGCCCCTTCGAGAAGCCACAGAACTTGCACTTGAACGTGCAGACGTTGGTGTAGTTGATGTTGCGATTGGCGACCCAGGTCACGACGTCGCCGACCGCATCGGCCCGGAGTTGATCGGCCAGCTCGGCGACGGCCCGGACCTCAGGCCCGCGAGCGCCGAACAGCGTGACGATCTCGGCGTGATCGACGGTTTGGCCGGCCGAAACGCCCTGGAGGATCTCGCCGACCGCGCTGCCGGCCTGGGCCGAACCGGCGCCCACGATGGCCCGGGGCTTCTGCGGGCTCCCCGAGTACCACGGGCCATCGGTGTCGGTGTTGACGACGAGCACGTCGGCGCCGTCACCGGCCTTGGCGTTCTCCATCGTGCGCTCGGGGAAGAACGATCCGGGGTCGTCGCGTCCGAGCCCCTCGGCGTCGCTGCGATCCATGACCGGGAACACCAGGGCGTCGTCGAGCCACCTTGCCGGCGAGAGCGCGTACTCGGGGTAGACGGTGAGCCTGGGGGCCAGAACATGGCCGGCGGCCTCGGTCACCTGGCGCAACCGATCGATCGCCGGCCAGGGCCGTTCCGGGTTCACGTGATCGGCGGTCACGGGGGAGACGCCGCCCCAATCGTCAATGCCGGCATCGAGCAGATCGCCGAAATCATCACTGAGATTGGGCGGCGCTTGGAGATGGATCTCGGCCGGCAGGATCAGCCGGGCGAGCGCGATGGCTTCGAGGTAGTCGTCGTGCGGGCAGGGGGCCGCCTGGTGCATGGCGGTGCCGGGCTTGGGCAGGAAGTTCTGCACGATCACTTCCTGCACGTGGCCGTGACGGGTGTGACTGGCCGCAATGGCCTCGAGAGCCTCGATGCGATCGGCCCGAGATTCACCGATGCCGACCAGGATGCCGGTGGTGAAGGGAATGGCCAGTGCGCCGGCTGCGTCGAGGGTCGCGAGCCGTCGGGCGGGCTCCTTGTCCGGAGCGCCGCGGTGGCAGTCGAGCTGCGGATTGAGCGACTCGATCATCATGCCCTGGGACGGCGAAACGGCCCGCAGCCGGGCCAGCTCGTCGGGGTGGAGCGCACCGGCATTGGCGTGGGGGAGCAGACCGGTCTCGTCGAGCACCAGCTCGGCCATCGTGGCCAGGTACTCGATGGTCGAGGCGTAGCCGTGCTCGGCGAGCCATTCGGCCGCAATCGGGTAGCGCAGCTCGGGCCGTTCCCCGAGGGTAAAGAGGGCTTCGTGGCAGCCTTGACGGGCGCCGTCGCGCGCGATGGCCAACACCTGCTCGGGGCTGAGAAACGGCGAATCGAGCCGGGCCGGCGGCTGGGCGAACGTGCAGTAGCCACACTTGTCCTGGCACAGCATGGTGAGCGGGATGAACACCTTGGGCGAGTACGTGACCCGGTTGCCGTGGGCGTCGTCCCGAATGCTTCGCGCCTCGACCAGCAAGGCGTCGAGCGGGCGGTCGAGGTCGCGCGGCTCATGCCGCTGGGTGGGGGGATTGGTCACGTATTCTCCCGGCTTCTGATGTGGGTGGGATCGACTTCGGTCTTGCAGGACGGGCACCGCACGGAGTGTTCGAGGGCCGAACCGCAGGCATCGTGCACGAGGGTCGTCGGGGCGTCGCCGCCGGCGCACCAGCGGTCGCCCCAGTGCATGAAGGCCACCAATGCGGGGGAGAGGTCCCTGCCCTTGGCGGTGAGGTGATATTCGTACCGGGCTGGGCGGTCCTGGTACTGCACCTTTTCGAGGATGTCGTTGTCGACCAACCGGCTCAACCGGTCGGCGAGCAGGTTCTTGGCGATGTCGAGGTCGCGTTGGATCTCGCTGAAGCGCCGAACCCCCCGAAAGGCGCTGCGCAGGATCAAAAGCGTCCAGCGGTCGCCGATGATGTCGAGGGTCTGCACGATCGTGCTGGTCGCCCGGTCTTCGTCTCGCGCCGTCGTCGCCACGGGTTGCACCGTAGGCCAGTCGGTTTCATTTTGCAACCGACTGAGCGGTAGACCAACTGGCGGAACAGAGGTGTCTACCGGCGGACCGACTCGCGACTCAAGAAGGTCAAGAAGGGGTCTGACCCCTTTCGGCAAAAAGGGGTCAGACCCCAATGGACCAATGGACCGGTCAGCCC
>JABDJW010000223.1 GCA_013002375.1 Acidimicrobiales bacterium
TGTCAGAACCGACCGCGGCGTCTAAGCCGCCAGGGCTCCGAAATCAAGGCTCGGAAACTCAGGGCTCGGGAATCAGGCTCGGGAACCAGCGCTCGACGCGTAGCGTCCAAGACACCATGAAGCTCCCCGTCCCTTTTCTCGCCGTCCTTCTCGCCCTGGCGCTCGCCGCGGCCGCCTGTGGCAGCTCGACGGAATCCGGCGAGCCCGGGTCCTCCACCCCGCCGACCGAACCGGCACCCCCCGACCCAACCGATCCGGCGCCTCCCGGTCCAATCCCATTCGACCCGGGCCCGGGCCTCGTGCGGCCGCTCTCGGTCGGCGCCCGGGAGTCGTCGTCCACCAATCCGACGATCGCCGGCGATGCGGTCAGCCGGTTCGGCATCGACCTGTTCACCGCCTCCCGAGCCGCCGCGGCGGGTGAGAACGTCACGGTCTCGCCCGCCAGCGTCGCCATCGCCCTCGCCATGCTCGAACCGGGTGCGTCCGGCGAAGCGCAGACCCAGTTGCGCGAGCTGCTCGGCATCCGTGACCCAGTCGAATTCCACGCCGCCGTGAACGCGCTCGAGCAGTCGCTCGAATCGCGGGTGGCGGAGGCCTACACCGACGAGGACGAACCCGGCGAGATCGTCGCCCGCATCGCCAACGCGGCATATCTCCAGGAGGGCTACCCGTTCGAGGCCGACTACCTCGACGCCATCGGCGCCAACTATGGCCCGGTGCTCAACGAGGTCGACTTCGCGCCCGATCCCGATGCCGTCGCCCACGAGATCAACGACTTCGTGGCCGAGGCGACCAACGACCGCATCGTCGACATCTTGGCCGACGGCCAGGTGAAGCCCGAGACCGTGCTGGCGCTCGTGAACGCGCTGTACCTCAAGGCCTCATGGCTGGAGACCTTTCCGGAGGACGCCACCACCGATCAGGACTTCACCCGCCTCGATGGCTCGACGGTGGCCGTGCCGATGATGAACGGCGGCGCCTCGAGCTCGGCTCGAGGCGATGGCTGGGTCGGCGCGACCAAGGCGTACGTCGGCAACCTGCACGTGCAGTTCATCCTCCCCGACGAGGGTCGGTTCGGCGAGGTCGCCGACGACCTGTCCGGCGTGTTCATCGAGTACGACGCCAACCGCACGGCCGGTGCGTTGCTCGGCCTCCCCCGATTCGAAACGCGCTACGCCTCCGAGCTCTCGGCCACGCTGCAGTCGATGGGTCTGACCGCGCCGTACCAACCCGGCAACCTGCTCGGCGTGGCAAATGACCCGCAACTGGTCGTCGACCAGGTCGTGCACCACACGTTCGTGGCCATGGACGAGGAAGGCACCGAAGCAGCTGCGGCCACCGTCATCCTCGCCACCGCCACCTCCGGCCCGGCCGAACCTCCGGTGCCGGTCGTGCTCGACCGGCCGTTCCTCTACCGCATCGTCGACGACGTCACCGGCGCCACCCTCTTCATCGGCCAAGTAACCGACCCGACCGCCTGAGTTCGACGGTCGGCCCCGGAATCTGGCGAGGAAAATGTGCGGCTACCGAACCGGAAGCTCGACAGATTCCCGGAACCGGCGGCGGGCTCAGGAGCGGGCGTCGGTGGCGACGGCGACCCGGTGCATGACCCGCCGGTTGGGGAGGTAGTCGTTCACCGCGTAGTGCTGGGTGCCGCGGTTGTCCCAGATGGCGATGGTGTTCACCTGCCACTTGAGCCGCACGTGATAGTCGGGCCGATTGATGTGAGCGAACAGATAGGTGAGCAGCCGATGGCTCTCGATGGCCGAGAGCCCGATGATCTGCCGGGTGTTCGACTCGCTGACGTTCAGGAACGGCCGGCCGGTCACCGGATGATGGGCGACCACCGGGTGCACCGCGGTGCCGGCCTCGAGCATCGCTTGTTCGATACCGGGCACCCCGCCGGCCCGGTAGGCCCCATTGCGGAAGGCCCCCATGTCGTGCACGACCTCGAGCCCGTCGAGATCGGCCCGGAGTCCCGCGGGCAACGATTCGTACACCGCGCCCATCGAGGCCCACAGCGTGTCGCCGCCGGTGGGCGGCAGTTCCATCGCCTTCAGGATCGACGCAAAGGGCGCCCGGGGACGGTAGGTCATGTCGCTGTGCCACTCATCGGCATCGGGCTTGTCATCGCCCTCCCACATCAGCACGACGACATCGGGGTTCTCGGCGTGCGTGACGTAGCTGTGGTGCGGTGGGGCGAGCTCGCCCAGATGCCGCCCGAGTTCGACCATGGCATCGAGCGACAGATCGGCATCGCGCAGGATGATCACCTGATGCTCGATCAGCGCGGCGTGCAATCCATCGACCAGGTCGGCGGTGATCGGCTGGTTCCAGTCGATGCCGGCGAGCTCGGCGCCGATCGCCGGGGTGAGCCGGGTGGCCTCCACGAACCGCTACGACTCGATCGGCTCGCCGGCGTCGGCCATCATCGGGGCCGCAGCCACCTTGCACGCATCGACGTGCGCTGGATCGACTTCGGACGTCCCGGTGATCAGAATCATGGTGGCTGAGTTTGCCAGCCCGACCGCGTCGGAGCCAGTAGCGTCGGCGGCGATGACTACCCCAGCCAACTCCAGCGGCCCACTCGACCTCACCGGGCGCCGCGCCCTCGTCACCGGCGGCACCAAAGGGCTCGGCCGGGCCATCGCCGAGACGTTCCTGGCCCATGGCGCCACCGTGACCGTCGCGGCTCGCAACGAGCCCGAAGCGTTGCCCACAGCCGGCGACAACACCGCTCGATTCGTGGCGGCCGATGTCCGAGACGCCGAATCGGTCGCTGCTATGACTGCGGCCGCGGCCGAACCCGATGACCGGCTCGACATTCTGGTGAACAACGCGGGCGGCGGACCACCGGCCGATTCGGCCACGGTGTCCCACCGTTTCAACGACAAGATCCTGGGCCTCAACCTGCACGGGCCGATCCTCTGCGCCCAGGCCGCGTACCCGTACCTCACCACGGCGGCGGCCGGCGCCACCACCGCCCCCGTCATCGTCAACATCTCCAGCGTCTCGGGCGTGCGGGCCAACCCCCAGGGCGTGGCCTATGGCGCCGCGAAAGCCGGCCTCGACAACGTCACCAAGACGCTCGCCTTCGACTGGGGTCCAGCCATCCGCGTGGTGGGACTCACGGTTGGCATGGTGCTCACCGACGAGGGCCGGGCCTTCTACGAGAGCTTGGCCGCCGACGGCGAGACCGGCGACGAAGCCATCGACCGGATCAGCCAGATCTTCGCCCTGCGGCGTTTCGCGACTCCCGCCGATGTCGCCGATGTCGCGTTGTTCGCCGTCTCGGATCTCGCCCGGTACGTCAGTGGCACCAACATCGAGGTGCACGGTGGCGGCGAGGGGCCGTCGTATCTGTTGGCCAGCACCGGCGACGTCGGCGGCGGCCCGCTCACCTAAGCCAGGGGATCAGGCCAGAACGCTGTACGCGGCCAGCACACCCATGGCGTTGAACACCGCGTGGGCCACGATGGCGATGAGCAGGCGGTTGGTCTTCACCACAACGACGCCCAACACGACGGCCACGGTACCGATCGCACTGAAGAGCACGACGGTCTCCGGCAGGCCGGCGCCGTTGTAGTGGATCAGCGTGAACACGACGCTGGACAGCGCCACTGCGACGATCTTGCCCCACTTGCCTTCGAGGGCTCGCAGCAGCAGGCCGCGGAAGAAGAGTTCTTCGACGATCGGGGCACCCAGAACCGCCAGTGCGATCGTCGGCCACTGCCAACCGCTGGCCGCCGCTTCGGTGACGCTCTCGGTGTTCGACGCGCTCCCTTCGAGACTCATCACGGTGGAGGCGACAACGGACATGAGCCCGGCCACGAAGATCATGGCCGTCCCGACGGCAAGCCCCAGCACGACGTCGTGCCCGAACCGGTCGAACTTCAAGCGCAGGTCGGCGGCCAGGCCCTGCCCGAAGCGGCGGGCGACGTAGAGCGGCCACGCTCCCATCGCCGCCTGCTGTCCGAGCAGACCGAAGAACAGCACCGACATCGGCAAACCGACCTGCCCGATGTTGTCGATGCCCGAGAAGATCGCGGCGAAGATGGTGACGACGATCGCGGCGCCGAAGATCACCGGCACGCCGAGCGAGACCATACCCAAACCCCAACCGGGCGATGCCACCACCGGGGTTTGTAGCTCCGGCGCCCGCAGACGGATCGCGGTGGCGAGCGGCGCCGACATCGTCGCGGTCGCGACGGCTTCCTGGCCTGCGGGAGGCGGCGGATCGGCAGGGTCGGCGGGCGCGAGTCGACCGCGGGCGGTTTCGAGCATTGCCCGGTCTATCGGCACGATCGAGCTGGCTCATGAGTCTGGCTCA
>JABDJW010000225.1 GCA_013002375.1 Acidimicrobiales bacterium
GGGGTTGTAGTTGTTGCTGATTTCCAGGGCCAGGCCGCCGAGGCCAACGACGAATTCCTGGGGGTAGTCGTCGACCAAGTTCCAGTCGTCGGGGACGTCGGGTTCGTCGATCGAGCATTCGGTGCCGACGGGGAAGGTGGCGACGGTGGCGGTGGGTTCGGTGTTGGTGAGTTCGTAGGGGTTGGCGCCGTCGCCGCAATCGACGGTGACATCGAAGGACCACGGGGTCGGGATGTCAGTGCCGGTGACCAGCTTGGTCACCGTGACCTCGCGCTCGGGCGTGAAGGAGTTCGTGAACGTGCACACCGTGATGGTCGAGGCCGCCACCGTGATCGTGGGGTCGGCTGAGATGTCGCCGGCGCCGCAATCGAGCGAGGTCAGGGTGTAGTCGCTGATGTCGGCGCCGGGAGCGGCCGCTTCGCTGAGCGTGTACGAGCCGGCCGGTACGGGCAGGACCAGCGTGCCGCCGGCGCCGGTGATGGTCTCCGGACCGATCGCGGTCAGCTGGAACCCTTCGACGGGAACCGGTCCCGGTGCGGCGGGATCGAGCGCCTTGACCAACTGGAGGAAAGCCGGCGGCTCACCGAAGATGCAGTCCTTGGAAGCCGACGACGGGCTTTCGCCGGACTTCGAGCAGATGTTGAGCAGCGTGAGATCGCCCACTGCCGAGCCGGCCAGCACGCAAGTGACCTGATTGTCGGCGTCGTCATCGGCGCCGAAGTAGGCCGGGACGATGCCGGGGTCGGTGCAGGTCGCGGTGACCGAGCCGTCGGTGATCAGCGGATTGTTGCCGGTGCACTTGCCTTGCGCGGGGTCGTAGGTCGTGCCGCAGTCATAGACGGCAATCTGGGGGAACCCGGGCGAGACCGAGCCGTCGCCCTCGTACTCGACCTTGTAGCAGACGGCGGTGACGTCACCGGTAGTCGGGTCGCCGCTCGCGTCGAAGTAGGTGCACACATCGTGGGAGTTGGCGCCGGACAACGCCGTTTCGTCCCAGGCCCAACCAAACTCGTCATGGCCCACGAGGGCTGCGGTGAGGTCGGACTGGCTGGTTGCGCCGCCACCGCCGTCGACGTTGTCGATGCCGCCGTCGTCGAGCAGCGACGTGAGTGGGATATGAGCCGCCGCTGCGCTCGGCACCTTGCTGTCGCTGAGCGCGTTGTACGCGGTCTCGGCGATCACCAGTGATGCGGCCATCAGGGCCATCATCACCAGCAGCGACACCGGCCGTCGCAGTCGTTGGAGAAGGTTGGAGCGCCCGCGTTGCATGATGATCCCTTTGGGTCCACTGACGAGAAAGGGCCAGGCTCCGCTTTTGCCTGGCACGCCATCAAGAGGTATCAGAATGCGCGAACACGCACAACAAGAGGTAAAGATGACCGTCGAAGATCGACGAGGGCCTACATGGAATCACCAAGCAGGTGATGCATCAGGAACCGGGCGGATGCTGCGGCGGCCTCGGCCCGCTCCGGCCCGGAGTACGGCGCGAAGTGGTGGCCCTCGATCATGAGTAGCTCCTTGGGTTCGCCGGCCGCATCGTACGCAGCGACCGCCATGTCGGTCGGAGCGGTGGCGTCGTGGGTGGCCACGATGAGCAGGATCGGCGTGCCGTCCAGGTGGCGGATGGCGAGCCCGGGATCGAAGACCGGTTCGGTGCCGAACGCGTTGCGAATGGTGACTTCGTTTCGCCACGTCGACTCGGGATCGTCCCCGAAAGACAGGAACCACTCCGATGCCTCCGGTTGGTCGAGAAAGGCGCGGCCCTCGACGCCCGGCTCCTGGACGACCAGGAAGGGATACGAATCGCTGGGAATATCGGCCAGACCGGCGCCGCTGCGATCGGAGAAGGCTGCGGCCAAGGCCGCGAACTCGGCGGAGGAGTCGGCCGCGTACTCGGCCCCGCTGCCGGCCCACGGCACGTTCGCGACGATGGCCTTCGCCCGTCGATCGATGGCACCGACCACCATGACCTCGCCGCCACTGAAGCTCGACCCCCACAGGCCGAGCCGCTCGGCGTCGACGTCAGGGTGGTGAGCCAGATGATCGAGCGCGTACTGGTAGTCGCGCGCCTGGGCCCACGGGTTGATCTCCTGCCGGGGTACACCGTCGCTGGTGCCGAAGTTGCGGTGGTCGTAGAGCAGCACTGCGATGCCGGCATCGGCAATTGCCGCCGCGAAGCTCGGCAGCCCCATGGTGCGGGTGGCCGAGAAGCCGTGAGCCATCGCGACCGCCGGCCAGGGTCCGTCGGCGTCGGGCCGGTAGAACTCGCCCCGCAGCACGGTGCCGCCATGGCCGGCGAACTCGTCCGGAGAAACGGTGTGGGTCATGCCATCGTGTCCCTCAGACAAGGTCGGCCAGGGGGACCAAGCGGGTGACGGTGTCGGGCTTGCCCTGGGGCTTGACGAAACGCAGCCCCATGACGCCGTGGTCACGCTGGCCGGGGTTCACCCAGTTGCCGACGCCGGGATCGGTGGCGCTGACGACGATGCGGACCGAAGCATCGGGTTCGAGCCGGACGCTTTCGGCGGCCAGGTAGCCCTCGCCGGTGAAGTAGTTGGCCAGGTTCTCCATCCAGTGGTTGCACAGCTGGAAATTCCAGTGTTCGCAAGGTGGGGGAGTGAAGGTGATCTCGAGGGCGTGCCCGTCGGGTACCCGCCAGTACCCGAACTCGAAGTGGCGATCGTCGGGAGAGCCGCCGATGCGCACGTAGTGATCGAGGGTGAGATCGAGATCGTTCTCCATCGCGACCAGGTCGCGGGTCCAGGCGGCGTAGTCGGCCTGGATGCCGAGCACCATCTGGGCGCCGATGGCCAAACGGGCGCTCATCTCGGCGGCCGAGGGCGTGTCGCTGCGAGGATGCTCATCGAGGCATTGGATACTGAGCTGCGGTTTCTTCTGGTTGTCGCGATCGTCGTAGACCAGGCGGATCATCAGCTCGCGGGTGGCGGGAACCATCGGCATCCACTTTCCCGGTTGCTCTTCGACGCTCATGACGAAATCGACATTGCCGTCGGCGTCGGTGAACTCGTCGAGCATCGCGGTATGCGGGGTGACCGCGCTGTTGGGGTTGAAGGTGGCCAGCAGGTTCTCGGATTCGAGGCCGGTGACGAACGCGCCGACATCCTCGGGTACCGGCGGCGACCACGCCGACATGTGGACGTAGGGCACCGTGCCCCGTCGGCCGGTGATGCGGTACCGGTAGCGGGCATCGACCGGCTGCACGACGTGATCCTGGTTGGGCGACTGCACCCCGATGCCGCCCTTCATCGGCGGCGGGATGATCGTGATCCGTTGTGGGTCGGTGCCCGGGGTCTCGCGATCGATGCAGCGGAAGTTGGCCATCAGCATCATTCGGGTGAGATAGCGGAAGCCCTCGACGCGGTCTTGTTCGTTGCCGTCCGGGGTCTCCCGCAGGACGATCTGGCCGGCGACCTTCAAGGTGTCGCAGAAGTCGTTCCAGGCTTCGCCGTTGAGCAGGCGTTCGGCCCTGGCGGATTCGATCTCGGTCATGGCGTGACCGTATGCGGCGCGGTGGCGGGCCCGCCAGATCGGCGTTTGGTTCGGCGGTCGAGTTCCGGCTACACCAGCGGCATGAGTTCCGATGCGACCGCCGCCCCCGAGCCCACCTTCGACCTCACCGGCCGGGTGGCAATCATCACCGGCGGCAGCCGCGGCATCGGACTCGCCATCGCCAAGGGCTTCTCGGCCCGGGGCGCCAAGGTCGTGATCAGCAGCCGCAAGGCCGAGGCCTGCCACGCCGCGGCCGTCGAGATCGAAGCGGCCGGCGGCGAGGCCCTCGCGGTGCCGGCCCACGTCGGCGAACTGGCCGACCTCGATCGCCTGGTCGAGGCCACCGTCGAGCGGTTCGGCGGCATCGACATCGTGGTGAACAATGCGGCCAACCCGCTGGCTCTGCCGGTCGAAACCGTGACGCCCGAGGCCTGGGCCAAGTCGTTCGACGTCAACCTGCGCGGCCCCGTGTTCCTGACCCAGAAGGCGCTGCCGCACCTCAAAGCCAGCCAACATGCATCGGTGATCAACGTGATTTCGGCCGGGGCATTCATGGCCACACCGTTCCAGTCGATGTACGGCGCGGGGAAGGCCGCGCTGTTGTCGTTCACCCGCTCGATCGCCGGTGAGCACGCCGCCGATGGCATCCGGGTCAACGCGCTGGCGCCGGGCACCACCGACACCACCATGACCCGCAACACCGGCGAGGAATCGTTCGAGCACATGCGCACCATCAGCCCCCTCGGCCGCATCGCCGAGCCCGAGGAAATGGTGGGTGCCGCGTTGCTGCTGGCCAGCGATGCCGGCAGCTACATCACCGGCCAATGCATCCTGGTCGACGGGGGCCTGACCCCGGCCCGGTAGCCGCGCGACCGGACCCCGCGCGCGCCGATCCCCGGGTTAGGCTGCGTCATGGCTTCGAATCTTCCTTCTTTCGACCAGAAGTTCGGGCGCGAAGGCCTGACCTTCGACGACGTCCTGCTCGTGCCCGGCGCGTCGGAATTCCTGCCCGACGAAACCAGCACCCGCACCCGGTTCAGCCGCAACATCGAGCTGCACGTGCCGCTGGTGTCGGCGGCGATGGATACCGTCACCGAAGCTCGGCTGGCCATCGCCATGGCCCGCCACGGCGGCCTCGGCGTGATCCACCGCAACCTGCCGATCGAGGCCCAAGCGGCCGAGGTCGACAAGGTCAAGCGATCCGAATCCGGCATGATCGTCGAGCCGGTCACCCTGCACCCCGACGCCACCCTGGCCGACGCCGAAGCGGTCATGTCGCGCTACCGCATCTCGGGCGTGCCCATCACCAACGCCGACGGTGTTCTGGTCGGCATCCTGACCAACCGCGA
>JABDJW010000283.1 GCA_013002375.1 Acidimicrobiales bacterium
GGTCGATGCGGGATCCCAGTGCACCGGGTTCGGGTCGCGCAGGATCGCTGCGGTGGTACGCATCCGCTCCGGGCGCACCGACGGCATGACCCACTCCGGAATCTCGTCCCCCGGGGCGATCACGACGACCGCCAGACGTGCCACGTGTTGGTCACCCGGGCCACCGGTCGTTCCTCGGCGCGCAGCTCGATGCTGAAGACCAGCTCGTCGAACGGCTCGCCCGCATCAGGCGCTCGCCGGACGAACGACCGCACCTCGCCATCGCAGCGATACGAGACGTCCTCGCGCAAAGGCTCGAACCATTCCCAGTCGTATCCGGCCAATCCGACCCGATCCGGGCCCTCGGCTTCGGCCAGTTCGAACAACTCTGCAATGGTGGCCCCGGCCCCCTCGATCGGCACATGGAAGAGATGGATCGGGTGAGCCAGGCCGGCCGGCATCTGCTCTCCGCCAGTGGCCTCGGTCAGGAGGAAGTTCTCCCAATGAGCAATGGCGCGCTCGCCGCCGGCGAATCGATGCCCGGCGATGTCGCCCACGCTCTCCCCCACAACAGACTCGGCCGGACTCAGCGCAGCGGCCGATGGGCGGTGCCATCGGTTCGGCCGGTGATCCGCAGGAAGGCGAGGATGCCGATCGCCCCGAGGATCGAGCCGACCATGCCGCTCACCGCCAGGTCGAGGCCGTCGTTGGTCAACAGGTTGCCGACCGTACCTCCCACGATCGACCCGGCCAGACCGAGCGCGATCGTGCCCAGGCAGCCATAGCTCCGACCGGGACGAACGACGACCCGTGCGACGAAGCCGGCCACGAAACCGATGAAGATCCAGCCGAGCAGTCCCATACGACCAGTGTCGCAGCCCTCGCCGATCTTCGCGCCGCGGCCACCGCGAGCGCGTCGCGGGCGCCGTTCAAATTCAGTGTCGAGCCGCCGATAGCGGTACAACGGATTGAAGGACAGCGACGAGCGACAAAGGACAGGTGCAGCTCGAGTGGGGCAGGCCAACAAACAGCATGCCAACAAGCAGAACAAAGCCGAGCCGGAGATTCCGGCGCGGCTCAGCAAGCTGGCGCGCAAACACGAGCAGGAGAAGCAGCTCGAGCCATTCCAGGTCGAGCTCCTGAAGCTGCAGGCCCATCTCGAACAGACCAACCGGCGGATGATCGTGTTGTTCGAGGGCCGCGATGCTGCGGGCAAGGGCGGCACGATCCGGCGCGTCACCCGTTACATGAACGAAAAGCACTACCGGGTCGTCGCGCTGGGCAAGCCGACCGACGAACAGCGCAGCCAGTGGTACTTGCAGCGCTACGTGGGCGAGTTCCCCCGCGGCGGCGAGATCGTGCTGTTCGACCGGTCGTGGTACAACCGGGCCATGGTCGAGCCGATCCTCGGCTTCTGCACCCCCGAGGAACATGCCGATTTCATGCGGGGCGTCGTCGGGTTCGAGAAGGACCTGGTTCGCCAGGGGACGGTCCTGGTGAAGCTCTACTTCTCGGTGTCGAAGAAGGAACAGCAGCGTCGGTTCGATCGCCGGCGCCACGATCCCCTCCGCCAGTGGAAGCTCAGTGAGGTCGACCTGCAGGCCCAAGATCTGTGGGACGAGTTCACCGAACGCAAGTACGAGATGCTCCGCCGCACCCACGCCCCGCAGACCCCATGGACGATCATCCGGTCCGAGAACAAGCACCAGGCCCGCCTCAATGCCATGCGGGTCATCCTCGACGCCGTCAACTACGAAGATCGCAACCTCGATCTCGACTTCGTGCCGGATCCGGCGATCGTCGTTTCGGGCGCCCACGAGGTCGAACTCATGGAGGCCGATCGCCTCCGCCGGGGGCGCTTTCAGCAATGAGCCGATCTGCCTTGTCCAAGGCGCAATACGAACGGGAGTTGGCCGAGCTCCAGATGGAGCTCATCAAGCTCCAGGAGCACGTTGCATCGACCGGGCTGAAGATGTGCGTGTTGTTCGAAGGCCGCGACGCCGCCGGCAAGGGCGGCGTCATCAAGCGCATCGTCGAACGCACCAATCCCCGCGTCGTGCGGGTGGTCGCCCTGCCGAAGCCGACCGAACGCGAGCGCACGCAGTGGTACTTCCAGCGCTACGTCGAGCACCTGCCGGCCGGTGGCGAGATCGTGCTGTTCGACCGCTCCTGGTACAACCGAGCCGGCGTCGAACGAGTGATGGGCTTCTGCACCGAAGCCGAACACGGCGAGTTCCTCCGATCCTGCCCGGCATTCGAGGAGATGCTCATCCGCGCCGGCATCATCTTGGTGAAGTTCTGGTTCTCGGTCTCCGACGCCGAACAGGAACGTCGATTCGAGAGTCGGCTGGCCCGCCCGGAGAAGCGGTGGAAGCTCAGCGACATGGATCTCGAATCGCGGGCCCGGTGGGTCGACTACAGCGAGGCCAAGGACCTCATGTTCGCCCACACCGACACGCCGATCTCACCGTGGTGGGTCGTCGATGCCGACGACAAGAAGAAGGCCCGCCTCAACTGCATCCGGCACCTGCTCGACACCGTCGACTACCCCGAACCCAAGACGACCAAACGCGAACTCCCGCCGGTACAAGAACGCGAATACACCCGCCCGGCGCACTCGGATCAGCATCTGATCACCGACCACTACGCCGACTGACGGCCTGGGCCATACGACCCAATTCGGTTCGATCGCGCTTCAGAAAGTGGCTCTTCTGACCGATGTGGCAGAAGTGAGGACGCGAAGCAAAGCATCGACCAATCGAGAACGAGCGGCCAGCGTCGTCGAGTTCGCGCTCATTCTGCCCGTGCTCGCGGTTTTCTTGCTGGGCATGATGGAAGCGACCTGGGCCCAGACCCAGAACCTCGATGTTCGCCACGGGGCGCGCGAAGGCGCCCGCCTGGCCTCGGTGAATTTCAACCCGGCCAACGAGAGCGGCGCGGATCAGCTCGCTCGGATCGTCGACGAGACCTGCACCCGGCTCGACGATGCTGATGCCACCACCGTCTCGATCAGGTTGGACAACGCGGCCGACACCACTGCGGGATCATCGGGGACGATCCGGGTGACCCGCACCTACGACGACCTCACCGGCATGCTGCCCTTCTTCAACGGGCTGATCCTCGACAGCGTGATCGAGTTCCGGCTCGAACGCGAAGCTTCATGGACATCGGGTACCTTGCCGTGCCTCTAGCCCGCCCTCTCGCAGAAGCAGTCTCTCTCGGCGAGCCACCCGCTGAACGCGAGCGCGGCGCCGCGATGATCATCGTGTCGGTCACCGCGATCATGTCGTTGTTCTTCGTGGCCCTCGGTGTGGACGTTGCCTTGCTCTACAACCAGCGTCGCCAGACCCAATCCGCGGTCGACCTCGCCGCGCTGGGCGCGGCCCAGGACCTCTACGACGATGCGGCGGTCATCGCCGCCGTGAGCGACATTCTGGCGAGCAGCGAAGTGGTCGGTGTGACCCCGGCCGACCTCGACCGGTGCACGACGGAGACGATCGATGCCAACTACACCAAGCTGCCCAATGCCAGCTGTATCTCGCTGAACCCGCTCCGCACTCGAATCCGCATCCGGGTTCCCGATCAGAGCAGTGCGACCGCGTTCGCCCAGGTCTTCGGGGTGAGCGAACTGCGGTACACCGCGGCGTCGGTCGCCGGGGTGGAGGCAGCCGGCCAGAGCAACGTGTTGCCGTTCTGGATCTCGCTCTCCGCGAACGGCTACTCGTGCCTCAAATCGGGCGCGGACAACGTGCCCGATCCGCTGTGCAGCGGGTCGACCGTCGGCAACTTCGGCTACGCCAACTTCGGCATCTGGGGCGACGAGGTGATGGGCACGACGACCGACTGCACCGGCTCGGGCTCGAATCGTATGCCCCAGAACACCGCGATGGGGCTCGACCACAAGCTGTCGATCCTCAACCAGGAGCCGCACTTCGGCACGGCGGTGACCGATCACCTGTCCTGCGGCTCGATTCTCGAACCGAACTCCATGGACACCCTGACCGGCAACATGAACAATACGGCCGGCGAGGCGTTCTACTCCGGCGGTCCGTTTGCCGACGGTCAAGGATCGCGGCTGGCCCGGGTCAACGACCTGAGTTGGTCGAACAACACCACCGTGGCCGGCTACACCCTCGACGACAACCCGCTGTGGGAGTTCATCGGCAACATCGGGGGCACCGATGTACCGAATTCGTGCCAGAAGAACCAGTTCACCTCGCTGGGCGTGGTCGGGGCCGACACCCACCTGCCCAACCGGGTTGCGATTCACCTGAGCAGCGAATCGTTGGACGACAAGATGATCAAGCTGATCGAACGTTGTATCACCCACTACGAGGGCAACCAGTGGAATGACCACGGCCTCCTGCATCCACCCGAGAACCCCACCGGCTGCACCGGATCATGCGACGACCCGGTCTTCAACCGCAACGACGCCGACGACCCCGAAGCCGACATCTACGACATCCAGTACTCGCCGCGATTTGGCTACGTGCCCCGTATCCACATCGACAATCCGGGCGGTTCGACCACGGTGAACATCATCGATCTGGAACCGATCTTCATCCAGCGGCTGTACGGCGGCAACTGCAACAACTCGGGTTGCCAGGTCGAGTTCGACCCCGGCGTCGGCTATTCGACCGGTGGCAACGCCTCCAAGGCCCCGGCGGTGACCTCGTTCATCCTGCCCAACGGCATGTTGCCCGACGGGCTCGGAGAGGCCGACGCGGCCTACAAGATCGGGTTGACCCAGTTCGTGAGCGTGATCGAATGAGACCCGCCTGCTCCCCGAATCGAGATCGAGCGGCCAGCATGGCGGAGTACGCCCTGCTGGTGACGTTCATCGTCGTCCTGCTGTTGGCCGCGCTGGAGGGATTCGGCGACACCGCGCAGGACAACCTCGAAGAACGTGGCACGCACGTCGGCAACCCGCAGGGCTTCGAGCCGACTGACTGAGCGATTTCCCGACCGCTACGGTCGGCGCTTGTGGTCT
The DNA here is from genome assembly GCA_013002375.1 of Acidimicrobiales bacterium. Taxonomy (GTDB): domain Bacteria; phylum Actinomycetota; class Acidimicrobiia; order Acidimicrobiales; family SHLQ01; genus JABDJW01. The sequence continues at coordinate 4,970 of JABDJW010000283.1, forward strand.
CACCCCTCCTCGCTTCGCTCGAGCCCGCGGCCCGGTGCACTGTCGCGGCCGCCGCCGGCTACGGGCTCGGGTTGCTGCCATCGGCGCAGTCGGCGGTGCGGGCCAGCGGCACCGACACCGACGTCGAGCATGACGGCACCGGCAACCCCGGTGCGATGAACACCAGCCACCTGATCGGCAAGCGATGGGGGGCGGCGGTCTTCGCGGCCGACGTGGCCAAGGGGTGGGGCGCCGCGGTACTGGGGAGACGACTCCTGGGCGCCACCGGGGCCAACGCGGCCGCGGCGGCCGCAGTGGTGGGCCACTGCTACCCGGCCACCCGTGGGTTTCGGGGCGGGAAGGGTGTCGCCACCAGCATCGGGCAGGTGCTCGGCACCTTCCCGGCCTACTTCCCGATCGACGCCGGCGTGGCCCTCGCCACCGCGGCCGTGCCCGCGCTCCGCCACCGAACCTTCACCGCGAACACCGTCGCCTCGCTCACCTGGGTCGGCTGCGCAATCGCGTGGTGGCGCAACCAATGGCCGAACCCCGGTGGTCCGGCCCCGACGGCGGCGCTGCCGGCCGCCGCCGCGGTCAGCAGCGTCGCGATCTTCGCCCGCTTCTTGGCCGAGCGCGACAAGGTCGTCAGCTACGAAGCCGATGGAATGGGCGAAGGGTGAGGCGGGTTCCCAGGCCGTGCGCTCATCCGAATCCCCGTCGCTCCTGCTGCCCGACGACGTTCCACCCATCGCCCTCGTCACCGACTCATCGGCCCAGCTTCCGGCCGAGCTGATCACCCGCTACCAGATCGCGGTCGCCCCGATCGCGGTGACGATCGACGGCGCGCCGTTTCGAGAAGGCATCGACCTCGCTCCCGAGACCTTCTTCGCTCGGCTGCACGCCGGTGCCGACATCACGACCTCGCAGCCATCGCCCGGCGACTTCGTGGAAGTGTACGAAGGCCTCAGCGCCCGAGGGGCCGAACAGATCCTGTCGATCCACGTCGGCTCCGAGTTCTCCGGGACCCTCAACAGTGCGCGGACAGCAGTCGACGTTCTGGGCGCCCGGGTCGCACCGATCACCCTGATCGACACCGGTGCGGCATCCTTCGGCGTCGGCGCGTGCGTCTGGGAGGCGGCCCGCCGTCTCGCGGCCGGCGGATGCGCCCTCGATGCCCAACGGCGCATTGACGAGGTCGTCCCCTGCTTGGCGACATCGGTCCTACTCGACGGCCTGGCCCACGTGCGGGCCGGCGGTCGCTATGACCTCGACGGCGCCGACGACGCGACCCTGGTCTTCTCCGGCATTGGATCGGACCTCGAAGTCGTGGGTACCGGAGCGACCGTCGATGAGCTGGTTTCGCTACTGGCCCGGCCGTTCGCCGAAGCCGGCCACCCGATCCGGGCTGCGGTCGCCCTGGCCGATCCCGCGACCCTGCCCTATACCGAACGGCTGGAGGCAGCGCTGGCGAGCATGGATCACGTGGTGGAGACCACGCGCTATCAGGTGGGCCCGAGCATCGCGGCCCACACCGGTCCCGGCACCGCCGGCGGCTTCTTCTGGCCCGACGCCGGCTGAACGTACCGGGCACCGCTTCTGGCCCGGCCCACGGAACTAGCGTGGCCACCATGACTCCCCTGAGCTCCCGGCGCGTGCTCCCCACGGTCGCCATCCTCTTCGTTCTCGCCCTGCTGGCGGCCGCGTGCGGCGGCACGAACGTGGTCGGCCCGACCGACGAACCCGAGACCACCACCGGTTCCCCGTCCCCCGATCCGGACCCGACCACCACGGCATTACCACCGCCGACCGAAGCGCCGCTGCCGACGCCCGACGAGATCGTCGACCGCGTCTCGATCACTGCCGACGACGTGCCGTCGAATTATTTCGTCGAGATCGGCGACGACCGTGGACCGTTGTGCGACGGCCGACCGAGTGTCGACACCCGCCATCCGGCCGATGCCGAGCGAGCCCTGTCGATCAGCGGCGACCATGTCTTCAACAC
>JABDJW010000290.1 GCA_013002375.1 Acidimicrobiales bacterium
CGCTCGAGGTTCTGCCCCGCCCCGAGGTCGAGGACCTCGTGCTCGAAGAGGTTCCCGACATCAGCTACGACGACGTCGGCGGCCTCGATGAACAGATCGAGATGATCACCGACGCGGTCGAATTGCCTTTTCTGCACCAGGATCTGTTCTCCGAGTTCGACCTACCGGCCCCCAAGGGCATCCTGCTTTACGGTCCACCCGGCTGCGGCAAGACCCTCATCGCCAAGGCGGTGGCCAACTCGTTGGCCAAGAAGGTCGCGGCGGTCTCCGGCGACGGCGAAGCCCGCAGCTTCTTCTTCAACATCAAGGGCCCCGAGCTCTTGAACAAGTACGTGGGCGAGACCGAGCGCCAGATTCGTCTCGTGTTCCAACGGGCGCGGGAGAAGGCCGACGAGGGCTGGCCGGTCATCGTCTTCTTCGACGAGATGGAATCGCTCTTCCGTACCCGCGGCTCGGGTATCAGCTCCGACATCGAGTCGACCATCGTGCCGCAGCTCTTGGCCGAGATCGATGGCGTCGAAACCCTCAAGAACGTGATCGTCATCGGCGCCAGCAACCGGGAGGATCTCATCGACCCTGCGATTCTGCGGCCGGGCCGACTCGACGTGAAGATCAAGATCGAACGCCCCGACGAGACCGCGGCTACGTCGATTTTCTCCCGCTACATGACCCCCGAACTGCCGATCGACGAGAACATCGTTTCGACCGTCGGTGGCGGCGATCGCAACAAGGCGGTGCAGGCCATGATCGAGGAAGCGGTGTCGAAGATGTACGCTCACGAGGAACACAACCAGTTCCTCGAGGTCACCTATCAAAACGGTGACAAGGAGATCATGTACTTCAAGGACTTCTCCTCAGGCGCCATGATCGAGAACGTGGTGCGCCGGGCCAAGAAACTGGCGATCAAGCGGGTGCTGCACGGCGGCACCCGCGGGATCCGTACCGAGGATCTCCTCGATGCGACCGTGCAGGAGTTCAAGGAACACGAGGACCTGCCCAACACCACGAATCCCGACGATTGGGCCAAGATCTCCGGCAAGAAGGGCGAACGGATCGTCTACATCCGCACGCTCATCTCCAAGGAATCCGACGAGGGGACCGGCGGCGGCCGCGCCATCGAACGGGTCTCCACCGGCCAGTATCTGTAGCTCACTGCCGAGCTCGCCTACTTCGGCAGTGGCTGGGGCCTGGAGCGCAACGCGCAGCGAAATGAGCGGAGCACGGCAACCCTTCGGGCAGCGTCGAGCGAAATGAGCGAGACACCGGGCGAGGCTTGCCGAGCTCGGCAGTAAACAACAGCTAGGGTGGCGCGGACATGGCAATCACCAAGACTTTCGGCATCGAAACCGAGTACGGCATCGTGCATCGGGGCACCGAAGAGTCGAACCCCATCTCGGCTTCCTCGGTCCTGATCAACTCCTACCTGAACAGCTTCGGGCCCGATCGCGGCGGCCTGGGGCGCGTCGGGTGGGACTTCGAAGATGAGATGCCGGGCAACGACGCGCGCGGCCTCGCGCCCATCGGGTCGATGCCGCCCGAGATCGAAACGCACCTGGTGAACGCGGTCCTCACCAACGGGGCCCGCTACTACGTCGATCACGCCCACCCGGAGATGAGCACGCCCGAGTGTGCCGACCCGCTCTCGGTCGTTCGCTACGACAAGGCCGGCGAGCTCATCGCCATCGCGTCGATGGAGGCGGCCAATGCATTCTTGCCCGACGGTGAGGAGCTCGTCGTCTACAAGAACAACTCCGACGGCAAGGGCAACAGCTACGGCACCCACGAGAACTACCTGATGGATCGACTCTGCCCATTCGGACGGATCGTCACCCACGGCACGGCGCACCTCATCACCCGCCAGATCTTCACCGGCTCGGGCAAGGTCGGCACCGAAGCGATCGGCCTCAACCGGTACGACATCCCGTTTCAGATCACCCAGCGGGCCGACTTCTTCGAAGAGGAGGTCGGGCTCGAGACCACGCTCAAGCGGCCGATCATCAACACCCGCGACGAACCGCACGCCGACGCCCAGAAATACCGACGCCTCCACGTGATCGCGGGCGATGCCAACATGTGCGAGGTCGCGACGTTCTTGAAGGTCGGCAGCACCGGGCTCGTGCTGGCCATGGTCGAAGACGACTACATCGATCGCGAGTTCCGGTTCGCCGCCGCGGTGCAGACCATGCGGGCGGTGTCCTACGACCTTTCGATGAAGGATGCCTACCTCCTCGACGACGGCACCTCGATCACTGCGCTCGAGGTGCAGTGGTTCTACCTCGACTTGGCCCGGCGCTACGTCGACGAGCGAGGCGCCGATCACGTCGGTGGGGCCGACGTCACCGAGCGGGTGCTGGCCCGCTGGGAGACCGTCCTCACCGATCTCGAACAGGATCCCAGCCGCCTCACCGGACAGCTCGACTGGGTGACCAAATACGAGCTCCTGCAGAACTACCGCGACCGCCACGGCCTCGACTGGGACGACGCTCGCCTGGCCGCGATGGACATCCAGTACCACGATCTTCGTCCGGCCAAGTCGTTGTTCGCCCGGCTCAGCCCCGAGATCCTGGTCGATGAGGAATCGGCCCGATCGGCCATGACCGATCCGCCCGACGACACCAGGGCATACTTTCGGGGTGAGTGTCTGCGCCGATGGGCACCATCGATCGTCGCCGCGAACTGGGACAGCCTGGTTTTCGACACCGGCACCGAGCCGTTGCGTCGGATTCCCATGCTCGAACCGACTCGCGGTACCCGCGCCCATGTGGGTACGTTGTTAGAGGAGTGTGCGACGCCCGCCGAGCTGGTCTCCCGGCTCGACGGGGCGTCACAAGGAGGTGAAGCCTGATGGCCGAACGAGAACAGATCCGCAAGAACGCACCAGCCGAGGTTGAGGAAGAGGTTGCCGACGCGCCGGCAACATCGGAAACCGGCGAGAAGCTGAAGAACGAGCTGGACGATCTCCTCGACGAGATCGACGAGGTGCTCGAGACCAACGCCGAAGACTTCGTGAAGAGCTACATCCAAAAGGGTGGCCAGTAGCGCGTGACCAAACCCCTGTTTCCCCGACCCGACGATCCCGGGTCGAGCTTCATCGACCTGCTTCGGGTGAACAACCTCGAGCCGCCGGTGCCCGACAGCGACGTTTCCGAGACGTTCACGCTGGCTCATGGCACGACCGTGTTGGCCATTCGTTACGCCGATGGTGCCCTGGTCGCCGGTGACCGCCGCGCGACCTCGGGCCACATCATCAGCCATCGCTCCATCGAGAAGGTCTTCGCCGCCGACAAGTACAGCGGCATTGCGATCGCGGGCGCCGCAGGCCCCGCGGTCGAGATGGTCAAGCTCTTCCAACTCCAACTCGAGCACTACGAAAAGGTCGAGGGTCACGTGTTGAGCCTGGAGGGCAAGGCCAACCAGCTCAGCCAGATGATCCGCAACAACCTCCCTGCGGCAATGCAGGGCCTCGCCGTCGTGCCGATCTTCGCCGGCTTCGACCGTTACGACGACCAGGGCCGGTTGTTCCAGTTCGACGTCACCGGCGGTCGTTACGAAGAGCGCGACTACGCCACGTCGGGCTCGGGCAGCCTCCATGCCGGCACCGTCATCAAGATCAACTTCGCCAACGGCATGAGCCGCGATGCCGTGATCAACCTGGCGATCGAAGCGCTGTTTCAGGCGGCCGATGATGATTCCGCCTCCGGGCTGCCCGACCTCATCCGCGGGATCTACCCGGTGGTGGCCACCATCACCAGCGACGGGTTCGAGCGGGTGGCCGACGACGAGCTCGCCGAACGCACCGATTCGCTGATCGACCAACTCCGCAGCGCGGCCGGGGCCGATCAGGGCAACGCGCTGGCCAAAGGTGGTGACGCCCGATGACGATGCCGTACTACGTGTCGCCCGAGCAGCGCATGCCGCAACCCCGTAGGGAAGATGCCCGACCCGGAACTGCGAAGGGCGGTACGAGCCGATGACGATGCCGTACTACGTGTCGCCCGAGCAGCGCATGAAGGACATGGCCGATTATGCCCGTAAGGGCATCGCGCGAGGACGCAGTCTTGTCGGCCTCAGCTACGCCAACGGCGTGTTGATCTGCGCCGAGAACCCGTCGAACACCTTGCGCAAGGTGTCGGAGATCTACGACCGCATCGCGTTCGGTGGAGTCGGGAAGTACAACGAGTTCGACCAACTTCGCATCGCCGGCATTCGCCACGCGGACCTCAAGGGCTACAATTACAGCCGCCGCGACGTCGATGCCCGCAGTCTGGCCAATCAGTATGCGCAGATTCTCGGCCAGGTGTTCACCCACGAGCCCAAGCCGATGGAGGTCGAAATCCTCGTCGCCGAGGTCGCCGACCAAGGCGATCAGCACCAGCTGTTCCATGTGCTCTACGACGGCTCGGTGAGCGACAACACCGACTTCGTCGTCCTGGGGGGCGATGCGGACGCTATTCGCGACCGCATGGAGGCCGCGTACCGCCCGGGGCTGTCCGAGGCCGACGCGGCCAAGGCCGCGGTTGCCGCGCTGGCCGGGCCCGATCGAACCCTGACGCCCGACGATCTCGAGCTGGCCGTGCTCGACATCAGCAATGGCCGCCGCAGCTTCCGCCGCATCGAAGGCGATGAGCTGGCCGCCCTTTTGGCCTAGTCGAGTCCGCAGATTCAGTTAAGGCCCTGGGGTCGCCCGCCGATACGAGGGTGAACGGAAAAGAGCTGCGACGATGCCAATCCTGGTGCAACACTTCGATGATGACACGCCGGTTCCGGTCGGTAGGGCGTTGGCCGAAGGGCGCGCGCGGCTCGGCATCAGCGTCGAAACCGCAGCGCAGATGACCAATATCCCGGTGCGCGTCCTGCGCGACATCGAGGGCAACATCGCCGACCCGACCGAGACCATGCTCGAGTCGCTGAGCGATGTGTACGGCCTCAACATCGAGGCCATGCCCAACCGGGAAGAGGACACCCGAGTGCCGGCTCGTTTCGACCGGGACGCAAAACAGGTGGTCATCGGGTGGATCAACTTCGCCTGCGAGCCCGGCGTCGATTCCAACAGCGTGATCATCGAACGATTCGTCCACGCGATCCGTCAGCTGCGGGGTGCCCGGGCCGACCAACCGGTCTTCATTCGGGACAGCGACCGCGACGCCTTGGCCGAGGTCCTCGATCTCTCGGCGGCCGATCTGGTCGAGGACTTCGTCGAACACACGCACGCCGGCGACGACGCCTACCGCTACATCGTCGATGACCTGCGGGGCCGGCGGCTTCCGGCCGTGGCCGGTAGCCGCTGAGGCAAGTTTCGGCCGCTTGGCACCGTTTCGGCGCCAGGTTCTTCTAGGGTGCGACCGTGGAACGGCGCATCATGGGCATCGAAAACGAGTACGGCGTCACCTGCACGTTTCGCGGCCAACGGCGGCTCAGTCCTGATGAAGTGGCTCGCTATCTCTTTCGCCGGGTCGTGTCCTGGGGGCGCAGCAGCAACGTGTTCCTGGCCAACGGGGCCCGGCTCTACCTCGATGTCGGATCGCACCCCGAGTACGCGACGCCCGAGTGCGACTCGATCTACGATCTGGTCGTCCACGACAAAGCCGGCGGACGGATCCTCGAACAACTCCTCACCAACGCGGAAGAACGGCTACAGGAGGAAGGTATCCGGGGTGACATCTACCTTTTCAAGAACAACACCGATTCGGCCGGCAACTCCTACGGCTGCCACGAGAACTACCTCACGAACCGCCGCGACGATTTCGGCTCCTACGCCGAGGTCCTGATTCCGTTTCTGGTCAGCCGGCAGATCTACGCCGGCGCGGGCAAGGTATTGCAGACGGCCCGCGGCGCGATGTACTGCGTCAGCCAACGGGCCGAACACATCTGGGAGGGCGTCTCGAGCGCCACCACTCGCTCGCGGCCGATCATCAACACCCGCGACGAACCCCACGCCGATGCCGAGCGCTACCGCCGGCTGCACGTCATCGTCGGCGATTCCAACATGAGCGAGTACACCACCTTCTTGAAGGTGGGTGCAGCCAGTCTGATGCTACGCATGCTCGAGGAACCCAAGGTCGTGCTCCGCGACATGACCCTGGAGAATCCGATCCGTGCCATCCGCGAGATCAGCCACGACATGACCTGTCGGCGCCGGGTGCGGCTGGCCAACGGACGCGAGGCCAGCGCCCTCGAGATCCAGAGCGAATACCTCGAACGGGCCCTACGCTTCGCCGAGCACCACGAGCTGAACGAACTCGAAGCGCAGGCGCTCCGCATGTGGGAACACTGCCTCACCCAGATCGAGAACGACCCACTCAAGCTCGACCGCGAGATCGACTGGGTCATCAAGTACAAGCTCATCGAAGCGTTCCGCGAACGACACGATCTCGCGCTGTCCGACGCTCGGGTCGCGCTGGTCGATCTGCAATATCACGACGTCAACCGCGACCGGAGCCTCTTCTACCGCATGCAGGACAAGGGCATGGTCGAGCGCATCTGTGACGATGCCGATGTCTCCACCGCCGTCGAGCAACCTCCGCAAACCACGCGAGCTCGGCTGCGAGGCGAGTTCATCCGGCGAGCCAAGGAACGAAAGCGCGACTACACGGTCGACTGGGTCCACCTGAAACTCAACGATCAAGCCCAGCGCACCGTGCTGTGCAAAGACCCGTTCAAGGCCTACGACGAGCGGGTCGAGAAGTTGATCGCGTCCCTGTAGGGCCTCTGGTTCGCCGTGTCCAAGCTGGAACGCCTGCTGAACCTTATTGCGGCTCTCCTCAACGCCGATCGCCCGCTCACGACCGAGCAGCTTCGCGAGCGAATCGAGGGCTACCCCGAGGCGCCCGAGTCCTACCGCCGCGCTTTCGAACGGGACAAAGAGGCGTTGCGCAGCATGGGCATACCGATCCGCACCATCGAGGTTCCGGGCACGGATCCCCCGAAGACCGGCTACCGCATTCTTCGCGAGGAATACGCCGGCACTGACCCTCAGCTGGCGCCCGACGAACTGGCCGCCCTGCACGTCGCGGCCAACCTGGTGCGGCTCGAAGGGGTTGACGGCGATGAAGCCGTGTTGCGGTTGGGCGGCAGAGCCGCCGACGAATCCGAACCGTCGCTCGCGGCCCTGCCCACCGATCCCAACCTGGGGCCGCTCTTCACCGCGGCGACCGAACATCGCACCGTTGCGCTTCGTTACGGTGGCGCGGACCGCACCTTCGATCCTTGGCGGGTCAGCTTTCTCCGCGGCCACTGGTACGTCACCGGCTGGGATCACCTTCGGTCCGAACAACGGTTGTACCGGGTCGATCGCATCGATGGTGGGGTCGAGGTCGGCGGCGTCACCGAGCACGAGCGCCCAGCCGACGTGGCCACGACACCCACCCGGCTCGCTCCCTGGGAGCTGGGCGTAAAGGCGCCCGTCACGGCTCGAGTCTGGATCGAGGCGGACCAGTCGCCTTGGGCGCGTCACAACCTGGGGCCCGAGGCGGTGGTCGCCGAACACGACGATGGCTCGATCGAAGTCGAGTTCGAAGTACGAAACCCCGACGGCTTTCGGGCCATGGTGCTGACGTTTCTCGACGGCGCAGAGGTCCTCGGGCCCCCGGAATTGCGCGACGAGGTCATCTCCTGGCTGGAAGCGCTGGCCGAGCCCGCCTCATGAGCACCCGCATGACCTCCGGCGCTCGGCTCGCTCGGCTTCTCGCCGTGATTCCCTGGGTCGCGGCCCAGGACGGCCCGCTGCTGACCGAGGTTGCCGAACGATTCGACTATCCCTACGAGCGGCTCACCGCCGACTTGCAGGAGGTGGTGATGTTCGTCGGTGTCTATCCGTTCAGCCCCGACCAGTTGATCGAGGTCGTCGTCGACGATGGCCGGGTCTGGATCAGCTACGCCGACTGGTTCTCCAAGCCCCTGAAGCTCACCCCGGACCAAGCACTGGCGATGATGGCGGCCGGACAATCGATGCTCGACATCGTGGGCGAGTCCGAGGACAACACCACCGATGGGCCGCTACTGCGCGGGCTGACCAAGCTCGGGGCCGCGGTCGGCGCATCGGCCGCAGCCCCGGTCGAGGTTCGGTTGGGCCGCGCGGCCGACGACGTGTTGGCCACGCTACGGGCTGCGGTGTCCGAGCATCAGGTTGTCGAGATGGAGTACTACGTCTACAGCCGGGACGAGTTCACCCGCCGCGTGGTCGAGCCGCATCGCTTCTTCGCGAACGCGGGCCAGTGGTACATCTCCAGCTATTGCCGTCTGGCCGAAGCAGACCGGGTCTTCCGGGTTGACCGCATTCGTTCGGTTGACCCGACCGGGGAGACCTTCGTCCACGAAGGCGAGAGCGGCCCCTTGCCCCCGATTTACGACCCGGCCGCCGACGATCCTCGGGTGGTGCTGGAAATCGACGACACGCTGGAGTGGGTGCTCCAGCAGTTTCCCCACGACGAGGCCACCCGGCGCGACGAGGGCGGCTGGACCATCACCATGGCCGTCTCGGCGACCCCCTGGCTCGAGCGCCTGATGGTCCAACTGGGTCCGCATGCCCGCATCGTCGGCGGTGACGCCGAGCCGATCGATGTTGCGGCCGTCGCCGGCCGGGTGCTGGCCCGGTACCGACAAGAGGCCCGGGGTGGCTAGGGTCGAAAGGCCATGACCGACCCGATTCAGCCTGAGCTCGTCACCGTCGTCGACGGTGACGACGCGCCAAGGCGGTCGGAGGAGAGACCAGGCCAGAACGAGCCAGTCCAGCACCAAGCAGTCCAGACCGGATCAGGGCCGGTGAACACCGAACACCCCGGGCTCTCGCCCGACGAGGGTCCACCCCCGACCGATCGTGGCGACGGCGAAGACGACGACGGGCAGTCGGGCTGGCGCTGGTTGCTCGAATGGTCTCTCGTGCTCACCGCGGCGGTCGTCGCCGCGCTCATCATGCGGGCGCTGGTCTTCCAGGTGTTCTACATCCCATCTGCCTCGATGGAGCCGACCCTCAGCAACGGCGACCGGGTAGCGGTCAACAAGCGCGAAACGACACCGGAGCGCGGCGACATCATGGTGTTCGAGCGCCCGCCCAACTCGCCGCCGGCCGAGATCAACGACCTGATCAAACGGACCATTGCCCTTCCGGGCGAGACGATCGTGATCGAAGGCGGTCAGGTCTTCATCGACGACCAGGTGCTGTTCGAGCCTTACCTACCCGAGGACGTCCGCTCGACCAACAATGCGTGGACGGCACAATGCGCGAACGAGCGGGGCGACGGCAGTGCCTGCCTCATACCCGACGACCACTACTTCATGATGGGCGACAACCGGGCCAACAGTTGGGACTCCACCCGCTTCGGCCCGATCCACCGCGATCTCTTCGTCGGCCGGGCCATCCTGCGGGTCTGGCCGTTGAGCAAATTCGGCAGATTGTGAACGACCCGGTCGCACCGTCACTCGACCCGCCCACACCAGAGCCGGACCCGCCCGGGCCCGAGCACCCGCCCCATGATGACCCGGCGCCGGATGAAATGGCGCTGGAGGATTCGCGGCTCAGCCGCGCCTTGCGCGGGGCCGTTGAGTGGATGCTGGTCGTCGTCGGAGCACTGGTCATCGCCCTGCTGCTGAAGGCCTACGTCTTCCAGGTCTTCCACATACCGTCGTCGTCGATGGAACCGACGCTGGCCGACGGACACCGCATTGTCGTCAACAAGATCGACGACGAGCCGGAGCGCTCCGACGTCGTCGTCTTCACTCGGCCGGCCGGATTCCCGGCCGCCTCCGGCGATGCCGAGCATCTGGTGAAACGAGTGATCGGTCTGCCGGGCGACGAAGTCCGGATCGACGACGGCCGGGTGTTCGTCAATGAGCGGGCGATCGAGGAGCCCTACCTCGCGGTCGGAACTCGGACCGCGTTGTCGGCCTGGTCCCCGGGTTGCGCGAACGATCAACCGCTGGACGGCACGTGTGTGGTGCCCGACGACACCTACTACGTGTTGGGCGACAACCGGTCGAATTCCCAGGACGGTCGAATCTTCGGACCAATCCCATCCGATCTGATCGTGGGAACGGCGGCCCTACGGGTCTACCCGCTCAACCGCATCGGCGGTATCTAAATCCCGCCGGGTACGAACGTGTCGGGGTGGAAGCTCGTGAGCGCGTCGACCATGCGATCGACGTGATCGCTGTACACGGCATCGATCCCGATGTCGAGCGTTGCGGCCAGCGTGCGGTCGAACTGGACATCCCAGGCAAAGGCCAACACGTCGAAGCGGTGGAACAGCGTCGTTAGCCCACCGGTCCAATCGTCCTGACGCATGTTGATCGCATCGATACCCCAGTTGGCCAGATCGGCGGCTCGCCGTTCCGGACCCTCGCTGATCCGCTTGTGCCGGGTGCTGTCGACGATCCGCACATCGGGTTCGAGACGTCGCCACTCCTGCATGATCTCGTGGTCGCCGAAGCACAGCCAGAGCCGATTGACCATCTCCGGCGAGGCATTGCGCGTGACCGCGACGACCGGCTCGAAGTGGCTGGGATCCTTCAGATCGAGGCTCAGATCGAAGCTCGTGCCGACGTGCTCGTAGTACTCGGCCAAGGTGGGGATGTGGTCGGGTAGATCGGCGCGGTCGAGCGACGAGATAGGCCGGCGCCGCAGCCGACCGAGCTGCCCATCGTGATCGAGGATGGGGACGCCATCGCGGGTCAACCACACGTCGCTTTCCATGCCGGTGGCTCCAAGACGAGCGGCCAACAAAAAACTTGGAATCGTGTTGTCACGTTCGACGGCGCGGGCGCCGCGGTGGGCAAAGGCGATCGGCGGGTTCCGAAGGGGCGGGATTCGTGTTGCCATCACTGCCATCGTGGCCCCTCAGGGCGAAAAACACACGGATTCACGTCCCGCCGGTCGCGTGTACCTGAACAAATGGGCCGCTCGGCCTGCCCGCTCGGGTCGATTGGCCCGTTAAGGCGCGCACTTTTCGTGCCGATGAAGGGAGAGAACACGAGGAGGGACCAGGAGTCTCATGGCAACGATCCGGGCCACGTGCCCTACATGTGGAGATGTAGAACTCGGTACTGCCGACGTTCGCGTACGAGTTTGTCTCGACGACGATCGCGGTGAGTATTCGTTTCGCTGCCAGGTTTGTGCCCTGACGGTCGTGAAGCCGGCCGAGCCTCGCACGGTCGACTTGCTGGTCGCCAGTGGTGTGCATCTCGACACCTGGACCCTTCCCCAAGAGCTCCACGAGCGTCCGTTGACCGGTTCGCCGATCAATCACGACGACATCCTGGACTTCCACGCTGCGCTCCACGACAACGACTCGTTGATGGACGCATTGGAATCGATTCAGTAACGGCGATCGGCGGCGCCACCACGGTGGGCCCAGCCACCCGTTCCGCATCGTTAGACTGACCGGGTTATGGGCAATCTCGGTGGTGGCGAAATCCTCGTCATCTTGTTGGTCGCACTCATCGTGCTCGGACCGGAGAAACTGCCCGGCGCGGCGCGCCAGGTCGGCAACGTGTTCCGCCAGTTCCGAGCGATGTCGCTCGATTTCCGGGCCGAATTCGAAGATGCCCTGAACGCGGCCGACGAGCCGGTTGCCCAATCACCCGAGGAACTCGCCGCCGAGAGCGCTGCCCGTGCCCGCGGGGCCGAACTGATCGCGGCGGAGAATGCCGCCAAAGCGGACAATCCGGCCGCCTCCCCGGAGAACGGCCAGCAGATCGACCAAACCGACGACCCGAAGGACCCGACCGCCGACCACGGTGGCACCTCGTCCATCGGGGTCTCCGAGCCGTTCGCGGCAGTGACACCGGCGCCGCCGGCATCGAAGCCGGCATCGCTGGCGTATCGG
>JABDJW010000293.1 GCA_013002375.1 Acidimicrobiales bacterium
GCACGCAGAAGCCGAGCAACTCCTCGTCGCTGAGGCTGCGGCCGTCGACCTCGAGCCCGACCAGATCGGTGATCAGGCCCTCGCGTCGGCCCGCCTTGCGCTTCGGGAGATCCTCGATGAAATAGCCGAGCAACCCGAACATGCCCTCGCCCGCCTCGGGGGGAATCGCGAGCTCACCGTCGTTGCGGATGAGCACCTTGTCGGCATTGAGACGAAGGTCGAGCCGATCGGATTCGGGGATACCCAGGATCGCGGAAATCACGTCCATCGGGAACGGGCCGGTGATGTCGTCCACCAGGTCACAGGAGCCTTGCTCGATCACGGCGTCGATGTAGTGGTTGACGATGCGGCGGATCTCGTCTTCCATCCGGGCCACTCGACGACCGGTGAACACCCGACTGACCAGCTTCCGGAACGCAGTGTGATCGGGCGGATCCTTCTCGATCATCTGCTGGAAATCACTGTTGACGTGACCTCGCTGCTCGAGCGCAACGCCGCCGGTCGACGAGAACGTCTCGTAGTCGCGGAACCCCTCGAGCACATCGGCGAACCGGCTCAGCACCCAGAAGTCGAGTTCGTCGTTCCAGTACGCCGGCGCCTCGTCCCGCAACCGCTTGTACGTGACGTACGGATCGTCGTGCACGGCGAACGAGTACGGGTTGTAGACAACTGCATCGATCGGGTCGGATGGTTTGGACGCCGTGCCGGACATGGCGCGAACCTACCGACCATGCGATTCACCGACAAAGTCTCGATCGTCACCGGAGCCGGAGGGGGGATCGGCGAGGCCTATGCCCGAGCCCTCCATGCCGAGGGGGCCAGTGTCGTCATCGCCGAACTCAACGAGGAGGCCGGCCAGAAGATCGCCGACGATCTGGGCGAACGGGCCCTCTTCGTGCATACCGACGTCGGCGACCCGAGCAGCACCGATGCCATGGCCGCCGCGACGACCGCAGCCTTCGGCCGAATCGATCATCTGGTGAACAACGCGGCCATCTTCGGGGACATGGAACTGGCCGGCATGACCAACGTCGACTACGACTACCTCGACACCTTCCTGAAGGTCAACATGTTGGGCGCGCTGTACTGCTCGCGTTCGGTGATGGGGGCCATGCACCAGGGTGGCGGCGGCGCCATCGTGAACCAGTCGTCGACCGCGGCCTGGATGGGCATCTCGGGCTTCTATGGATTGGCCAAGGCCGGCGTGAACTTCCTGACCTCGTCGCTGGCCCACGAGATGGCCCACTTCAACATCCGGGTCAATGCCATCGCGCCGGGGCCGACCGACACCGCGGCGATGAACAAGCAGGTTCCCGAAGCATTTCAGGATCCGCTGGTGCAGAGCCTGGCGATCAAGCGCTTGGGCACCCCGGCCGACCACGTCGGCCCGGTGCTGTTCCTGCTGTCCGATGACGCCGGCTGGATGACCGGTCACGTCATGGCGGTCGACGGCGGCCAGATCACCCGGATCTGAGGTTCGCGATGATAACACCGACCCCTGAACTCCACCTGCTCATCGACGGCGAGCTGCGAGCCGCGACCGGCGAGGGCACCTACCCCAACGTCAGCCCCTCGACCGGCCGGATCATCGGCGAGGCCCCCGACGGCACCCCGGCCGACATCGAGGCCGCGATCGTCGCGGCTCGCACCGCCTTCGATGCCACCGACTGGGCGACCAACGTCGACTTCCGCGTCCACTGCCTGCGGCAACTCCACCGGGCGCTGCTCGACCACACCGATCAGTGGACGGATCTCACCGTGGCCGAGGTCGGCGCGCCCCGTGGGGTGTGCGCCGCCGTACAGGTCGTGGCTCCCATCGAGTTCGTGGCGTTCTATGCCGACCTGGCCGAGCGGTACGAATGGGTGACCGATCTGGGACCGCGGGACACCATCGGCGGCCCGGCCACCCGCTGGATCGAACGCGAACCGGTCGGCGTGCTCGCCGCCATCACACCGTGGAACGTTCCCAACCAGATCAACCTGGCCAAGACGATCCCGGCGCTGGCCGCCGGCTGCACCGTCGTCCTCAAGCCCGCACCCGATACGCCGTGGTGCGGTCTGTTCCTCGGCCGCATGATCGCCGAGCACACCGACATCCCGGCCGGCGTGTTCAACGTCGTGACCTCGTCGGACAAGCTGATCGGCGAACACCTCACCACCGATCCGCGAGTCGACATGATCAGCTTCACCGGCTCCACGCCGGTCGGCCGGCGCATCATGGAAGCGGCCAGCGCCAACCTCACCAAGGTCTTTCTCGAACTGGGCGGCAAGTCGGTCAGCCTCGTGCTCGACGACGTCGACGACTTCGGCATGGTGGCGGCCACTGCCGCATTCGGCACCGCGACCGTCGCCGGGCAGGGCTGTGCCCTGACCACCCGGGTGCTGCTGCCCCGCTCGCGCTACGACGAGGGCGTGCAGGCCATCGCCGACATGATGGCCATGATCAGCCCCGGCGACCCCGATGCCGACGATTGCGGCATGGGTCCACTGATCAGCCAGGCTCAGCTCGAACGGGTCGAGGGGTATGTCGCCCAGGGGATCGAGGAAGGCGCTCGCGTTGTGTGTGGCGGCCGGCGCACCGCCGGCCTGCCCGACCATCTGGACGGTGGGCACTACTACGACCTCACGTTGCTGGCCGATGTCACGAACGACATGACCGTGGCCCAGGAGGAGATCTTCGGCCCAGTCCTGGTGGCCATCGCCTACGACGATGAAGATCACGCGGTGGCGATCGCCAACGACAGCATCTACGGGCTGTCCGGCGCAGTGTTCTCCGGCACCGACGAACACGCGATCGAGGTGGCCCGCCGGATTCGTACCGGCACGATGTCGATCAACGGTGGCGTCTGGTACGGGCCCGACGTGCCGTTCGGTGGCTACAAACAATCGGGCATCGGCCGCGAGATGGGCGAAGCCGGCTTCGACGAACACCTCGAACTCAAGGCCTACGCCAAACCGAATCCGGCCTAGCCCGAACTGCGCCTCGCAGGTTGCGTCGAGTGCGGCCCGGTCTTCGCAGACTACTTCGATGAATTCTCATCAGGTAGCTGCAGCCAGCACCTATACTGAGTCCAACATCGATGGCTGGGTGCTGGACCGTCCAGCCGATCGACGCGTTCGCCGGGCGGCGGAGCCCAAGTTCGGAGGTGTTGCCGCACGGCGCACCTCCGAACGCATTTTTGGCCAACCCAATGGCCCGGCTCACTCGACCGCCAGGATCAACTGATCCTCGACTTCGCCGATTCCTTCGATCCCGCCAACCGCGTCCAGGGCGGCCTTTCGCTTCGCTTCGTCGTCGATCCAGCCGCCGACGATGAAATCGGTGCCGGTGCCGTTGGCAACGGGTTGGGTGACCCCGGCGGCGGCCAGCGCATCGAACACCGGCCCGGCGAGCACGACGAGGTCGCTCTGGACGAGCTCGACGCCTTCGACATCAGCCACGGCGAGCTCGGCGGCGCGGGCTTCGTCGCGGTTGGCGACATAGCCGGTGAGCTGGGCCGTTTCGCCCTCACTGGTCACCGCCAATTCACCCGGCATCGCGCCGACCGCAGCTTGGAGGTCGTTGACGGCGATGCCGTCGATGTCGTCGGGCGACACCACTTCCTCGGTGGCCCGCAGGGCCGGCGGTTCGGTGGTCTCGGTGGTCTGGGCCGGCTCACCGTCGCTGCAGGCCGCGAGACTCAGGAACAGCCCGGCGGCCATGACCCATCGACCGTGACTCGTGGTCGCACCAGTCATTCGAAAGTTCTCCATTACATGACGAGAACTGTCAGTGTACGTCAGTACGGGCGATCGCCGTCGATTTCGAGGCGGCGGATGATGCGCTCCTGGGGGAAATGGTCGGCGGCGGCTCGGTGCAGCGTCGATCGTTCATCCCAGATGGCCAGATCGCCGTTGGTCCACCGCCACCGACAATGGAAGCGCGGTTCCTTCACGTGATCGTCGATGAGCTGAAGCACCGACGTCGACTCGGCGTCGGTCAGACCTTCGATGTGCTTGAGGAAGCGACCGGCGTACAAGATGGCCTTCTTGCCGGTCTCGGGGTGGGTGCGGATGAGCGGGTGTTGGACCGGCGGATAGTCGCGGCGCAGACCCTCGGCCAACGACTCCGCCGCATCACCCGCCTTCTTCATCACGCCTTCGATGAAGCCCTCGTTGTCGTGCACCGCGGTGAGGCCGCTGAGGAACTGCTGCATCGGTTCCGACAGCGCGTCGAACGCGGCCGTCGCGGAGCACCACAGGGTGTCACCGCCGCGCTCGGGCGCGAGCTCCATGTGCAGCAACGCACACTTCGGTGGTGTCGCGGTCCACGTGACATCGGTGTGCCAGGCATCAGCCGCGTTGGCGCTGTGCGGACCATCGGCGATCACCGTCATCGTCGGTTCGGTCGCGCCCATCAAACGGGCCACCGGAAAGATGCTGGGGGTACCGAACCGTTCGCCCAGCGCCAGGTGTTCGGCTTCGGTGAGGTTCGCCTCGCGAAAGAAGATGACCTCGTGGTCGAGAAGGGCCTGATACACCCCAGCGAAATCGAACCCCGGGTCGCGCAAGTCGACCCCACTGATCTCGGCTCCGAGGGCGCCGGCTACCGGTGTGACCTGCATCGGCCCATCTTGCCACTCGGCAACCCACCGGCCGAACTGACCGGCCGAACTGGTTGGACAGAACCGGCCGAACTGGTTGGAGATCCGACGCGATGGTGCAGGATTCTCCAACCAGTTCGAGAGGTTTGGCGAGTTAGGCCCGGACCGCTTCGTCGAAGGCGACCGCCGCGGCGGCGACGGCGTCGACCACTCGGGCCAGCACCTCGGGCGTGGTGGCTCGGGCCGGAGTGTCCTCGGGCGTGTGGAAATCGATCCCCGCACCGGTGAACGACAGCAAGGGCACGCCGACATTGTGAAAGGCCTCACCCTCACCGATCCAGCCGGTGACATCGGGCGTCGGAGCCAGCCCGACCGGTGCGAGTGCGTCGGTCGCTGACGCCATCGTCGCGGCGTTCTCCGAGGCCATGCTCATCCGGGTCGCGATGAGCTCGCCATCGTCGCCCAGCACGGCAATCGAGGCGCCGACGTGCACGATGGCCGACGGCTCGACCCGGTTCTTCTCGACCCAGCGATGGGCACCGAAATAGCCGAGCTCATGACCGCCAGTGGCAACGACCATCATCGCCCGTTCCCGCAGTTTGGCCACGACGCCGAGCAGTACCGCGATGCCCGAGCCTCGCTCGCCGGCACAGCCGAACCAGCCGTTCAGCGGCGTCGTGAGCATCAGCGGGTCGGCGATGTCCTCGTCGAACATTCGCAGATTGGTGCCCACCACGTTGAGGGTCATGCCCGGCTCGGTCGACGCCTGCAGGGCCAGCTGGATGTACCCGTTCTGCAATCGGTCGAGATCACGCCCGGCCGCCAGCACCACCGGAAACTCGGCCGAGGCTGCGCCCAGCACCCGGTTGACGGCGACCAACGACCCCTCGGGGTGCTGCGTCACCAACACCGCGGCCTCGGCCCCGCTGGCTCTGGCTTCGTCGATGGCCCCGTCGACCGCGCCGGGAAAGCCGCCGCTCATCGGATCGAACGACACGACGTGGACCTTGTCGGTCGCGACCGAACCGTCGAAGCAGTAGTAGACCGGCAGATGATCGACGGCTGCGCCGTCGGCGGTGAGTTCGCTCTCGGCGACGTAACGGTCGAACGGCTCGCTGACGCCCTCGACCTCGAGCCCGAAATCACCCAACCGCATCGACATCCACTGCGCGGTCAGATGATCGACGGAGGTACCGGTGCGGTGATCGCCGAACTCGGCGTAGGCCTCCACCCAGGCGTACAACTGCTCGGCGGTCACCACATGGTTTGAAGGGCTGTTATTCATCGGCGCGACCGTAGCCCGGGTACGGTTCAGACATGGCCTCCCATACTCGCCAACAATGGCGAATCGACCCCAACAAGACGTGGCGGCTCGTCACCGAGCGCCTGGCGGCCGAAACCGATCCGGTCTGTCAGCGAAACCTCGAGCTCGTCCTGGCCCACATGAAGGCCGAAGCCCGCGGCGACATCGACGGCGTGCTGGCCACCCTCTGCCCCACCCCGCAGTACTGGATGCAAGGCGCCACCGAAGACCCGGTCATGAACCCGTCGAGCACTGAAGGAGTCCGAGCCTTCTACGACAAGACGGTCGTGACCACCGGGGCCCACCGGCTCGAATTCGATTGTGACCGGGTGATCGTCGATCACCATGCGGTCCTGACCGAGGGCCGCATGCGTCAGGCCTACCCGGGCACCACGCTGGCCGCCATGGGCATCCCGATCGACGACACCGACGCCTACTACCTCACCGACTTCCGTATGGCAGTGGTATGGCCAATCGATGCCAAAACCGGTCTGCTCACCGGTGAGGAGGTGTACACGGTCGGCCCGGGATTCACCGGCATCACCGACCGCAAGATCACCTCGGCCGACATTGCCCCCATCCGAGACTGACGAGGCCGGATCGAGACCAGCATGCAGATCGAAGTTCACCGGAGCTACACCAGCACTCGCCCCCCGGACGATGCCCATCCGTACCGCTCGGGCGCCTGGCGACCCCAGACCACCGAGTACAACGCCTGGGATCTCGATGTCGATGGCCGGATTCCCAATGACTTGGCGGGCACCTATCTGCGCAACACCGAAAACCCGCTGCTCGACTCCCTCGGCCGCTACCACCCCTTCGATGGCGACGGCATGTTGCACGCCATCACGTTCGTCGACGGCGAGGCCAGCTACCGCAATCGGTTCGTGCGGACCGACGGTCTGGCCGCCGAACTCGAAGCCCGGGAGCCCTTGTGGGCCGGCCTCGCCGAACGACCGACCAAGACCAAGGTCGACTACGGCTGGGGGGCCCGAGGATTGATGAAGGACGCCAGCAGCACCGATGTCACCGTGCATCGCGGCCTGGCCCTCAGCAGCTTCTACATGTGCGGTGAGCTCTACCGTCTCGATCCCGCCACCCTCACCGATGAGGGTCGCGAGACCTGGAGAGGCCGCTTTCCGGCCGAGGGGGTTTCGGCCCACCCCAAGGTCGATCCCCGGACCGGCGAGTTGCTGTTCTTCAACTACGGCACCGAAGCGCCCTACATGCACTACGGCGTGGTGTCCGACGAAGGCGAGTTGGTGCATTACACCGACATTCCTCTGCCCGGCTCCCGCCTCCCGCACGACATGGCCTTCACCGAGAACTACGTGATCCTCAACGACTTCCCGTTGTACTGGGATCCCGAAGCGCTGGCCGCCGGGCACTACGTCAACCGGATGCACGACGAGCCATCGCGCTTCGCGGTCGTGCCCCGCCGGGGCACCGCGGCCGACATCATGTGGTTCGAGGCCGACCCGACCTTCGTGCTGCATTGGAACAACGCGTACGAGGACGCCGACGGTCGCATCGTGCTCGACGGCTTCTTCCAGGAGAACCCGGCTCCCGCGCCGCGGCCGGACCTCACGACCGACGAGAACATCTTCCGCTATCTCGATCTGTACACCATGGGCTCGAAGATCCACCGTTGGACGTTCGACCCCGCAACCGGACACACCAGCGAGGAACACCTCGACGAACGCATCCTGGAGTTCCCGGCCATCAACCCCGACCGGGCGGGCCTTCCCTACCGCTACGCGTACTACGCGCTTCCCTGTTCGGGCTGGTTCGGGTTCGAAGGCTTCGCCAAACACGACCTCCACACCGGCGAGATCACGACGGTCGCCTTCCCGGCCGGTGTGTTCGGCTCCGAGGCGGTCGTCGTACCGCGGCCCGGCTCGGGCGCCGAGGACGACGCCTACCTGCTCACCTACCTGTCCGACTGCAATGCCGATGCGTCGACCTGCGCGATCTACGATGCCGCCGACATCACGGCCGGACCGCTGGCGACCGTTGCCCTGCCGGAACGGATCTCC
>JABDJW010000236.1 GCA_013002375.1 Acidimicrobiales bacterium
GCCTTCACCTCCGGTCGAACCAGGGCAATCCAGAGATCCGTATTGCGGCCCGTCGACCGTCTGACCGAGGTGCGGGCGTTCGAGCCCCGGCCTCGGCGTCGACCGACGGTGCTGCGGCGCCCGGCCCCTCTGCCGCGGTGGGTCGTCGCGGGCGTCGTCGCGGTGGTCTCGACCGCGTGTGCCGCCGGGATCGCGTTGACGCTGCTCGGGCCGGAGCCGTCAGCCGGTGAACGAGTGCTCGAGTACTACGACGATCTCGACTTCCGTCGTTACGAAGCGGCGTGGGCTCAGCTCGACCCTCACAACAGACCGGAGCTCGATCGGTATCTGCTGATCCTGTCGGTGAACGACGGCCTGGTCGAGGGCTATGCCAAGCTCGAACAACTCACCATCGACGGGGTCGAGATTCTCGGCGACATCGGGCGGGTGGACGTGACGCTCCACTACCTCACGTCGCTCGAGACGTACCGAGTCAGCCGTTCCCATGATGTCGTGCGCCGCGATGGGCGGTGGTTTCTCGTCGCCGACCCGGTGGTCGAGTCCCTTCCGGCCAACCAGTTCCTGCGTCAGCAGACCGTCGACTACCTCGATCTCGGCCGGCGCGATCAGACACGGGTCGAGGTGGACTACAACGAGATCCTGGATCGCCCGAACGTGAGTATTCTCGACTCCCGCTTGGTACGGACCGCGGCGCAATGGCACATCGTTGGACAGGTCACCAACATCGATGTCGACCCGGCCGACATCACGGTCGCCGGATGGCTCGAGGGCCCGGATGGCGAGCGCCTGGCAGCCTACGACGGTGGTCTGGCCACCGTCCACAAGGTACGACCGGGCGAGACGGTGCCATTTCGCATCGACTTCGAAGGCATCGCTGGCGCCGAGGACAATGCTGACCCCTCGGCCGGCGACTTCGACCCCGAGTCGTTCACCCAGCTGCAGCTCGACCGACCCATCGCGGGATACGCCGTGTCGGCCAAGGCGCTGGTGACCGGTCGCGATCTGGACCGCTTGGCCCTGTCCGAATTGCGCTGGGACGATGACGAGCTGGCCGGCACCGTCCACAACCCGCTCGTGGTCAGCGCCACCATCCCGATGCTGAGCGTGGCCCGGCTCGACTCGTCCGGCGAGGTGGCGTGGGTCGACGGGGTGGTCCTGCCGGACGGTATCCGGCCGCAGCGCAGCACGACTTTCAGTACTTCGCTCACGCCGCTGGCCGAGATCAGCACCGTCGAGGTCCCCGGTCGCCACTTAGACACCGCCGGCGGCCGCCCGGCCTTTGCCGCCGCTCCGACGTTCGAATCCGACGGTTCGGCGCTACGCATCGTCACCCGCACGTTCATCCGGGAGTTCCGGCCATGACCGCGCTTCGCTGGTTGCTCGCTTCGGTCCTGGTGATCGTGATCGCCATTGTCGTCCTGGTCGGCGTCGACCGTCGGCGGACTACGGCGCCGCTCCCGTCGTCGGCGACCGTGATCGAACTCTCCGGACCCGTCGAGTCCGTGGCTGGTGAGCCGATCTCGATGACCCTTCGCACGTCCGAAACCGTGAGCGTGGCGGTGCTGTCGGTACGGTCCGGTCCGAGTCTGCACACGCTGACGGTGCCTGTCACCGAAGGTCGGGGCGTGGCGCCATTGCCGACGGCCGCAGTGGCAACCGCAGGGCGACTCACCGTGATGACCGCATCGGGCATCGTTCACGAGATCGACATCGCGCCGGCCGAGATCGTCGCCCCGATCAACCCGCTGGTCGGCCCTCACTCGATCGTCGCCGATGGCGCCGATCGAACCCTCGCCATCGTGCTGCCTCGCGACCGTTTCGGCAACGCGGTCGCCGACGGCACGGTTGTGAACTTTCGTCGCGACCGGTTGAGCGACAGTGTTCCGCTGGATACGGCAGCGACCGAGACGGCCGGCGGTATCGCCTGGCAGTTCTTCACCGCCGGAACCGAAGCGGGAACGTCCGACGTTTGGGCGTCGGCAGCAGGCCAGGACGGTCCGGTCGTTTCCTTCGAAGAAGTCCCGGGTCGGGCGGCCGCCGTCGACGTCCGGCCACTGGCAGCTACACCGACCGCCGACGGGAGGTCGGTGGTCAGCATCTCGACCGAACCGATTGCCGATGCATTCGGCAACCTGGTGCTCGACGGCACCGAAGGCCACTTCCGTATCGGGTCCGCGGCCGGTGTGAGCATGGTTCCGGGCGTCGTGGTTTCGGGCCGGCTCAGGGCCGAATGGACCGTGCCGGCCCAGCCCGGACGGGTGTCGCTGGTGGCCGAGGTGCACGGTCGAACCAGCTCGATCGAGTGGGTCTGGTTCGCTACTGCCGTCGCCGACGTACCAACGTCGGTTCGCGCACACCCCGATGGTGTCGAGGTACGAATCGGGCCGGTCCGCAATGCCGACGGAGCCTTCGTCGCCGACGGGACGACCGTTGAGATCGGAGCGCGGAAGGTGGCCCTGCACGACGGGGTCGCGCAGCTGGTTCTCACCGGTGACCAACCCGAAACCCTGGCCGTGCGGGTGCTCGGCTTCGAGCAACACATCGATGTGGGCAAGGAGCGCGTCCATGATCGCTGACCGGATGCGGAGCACTGTTCTGTTCGGCGCCGCCGTCGCCGTGGGGCTCGCCGTCGTCGCCATCTTCGTAGCGGTGGCGGGGGTCCTCGTCGGTGCCACGACCGGCGCCGACCCGGCCGATGCGTTCCGGCCCGCGCCGATCGTTCCGGCCGATATCGACGAGTACGTGCTCTGGTTGGACGAGCGCGACGAACTCCTGCGACCGGTCGAACCGCTGACGCGAGATGCCGTGGCGAGCGCCTGGGTCCGAGCCGATGCCGCCGCCCGCTACGCCCTCGAGTACAGGGACACCCGGCCGCTCCAAACCTGGTTCACCGAGGGGGCGCTCGAGCGGGCTGAGGCGCTGTTGTCCGAACCAACCGCCGACACCGGCTGGTCGTGGTCAGGGCACGAACTGCGGGCCGTGTTCTACAGCGTCGACGGCCGAATCATGGGCGTCGAGGCGATCTCGACCGGCTGGATCCACACCGACGGTGCGGTACTGCCGGTCCGGGAGGCGCGCCGAGCGGTGCTCGTCTTGACCGACGGCAACTGGCGAATCCAGCGCGACGAAGTCATCGAGACCGCGGTCGGCAACTCGACGGTTTCTTGAGACTCGCTTCCGTATCGCTTGATCTTCGATCCGTACGTTCATGACCATGAGCTTCCACGACTTCTCCACCTGGCGCCGCGAGCCGGTCTCCCTGGCCCCGCAGCTGTCCGTTGTCATCCCGGCCTTCAACGAGGAACGGCGTATCGTGCCGACCATCGGAGCGATTGCCGCCTACTTGTCCGAGGAGAACCACCAGTTCGAGATCATCGTTTCCGACGACGGCAGTACCGACGACACGGTGGCCCGAGTGCGGAGCCTCGAGCTTCGTAACGTGCGGGTGGTTGGCCCGGGCTACAACCGCGGGAAGGGTGCAGCGGTTCGCACCGGCGTCGAGGAAGCGCGCGGCGACTACGTGCTGATCACCGACGCCGACTTGTCGACGCCGATCCAGGAGATTGCCCCGATGTTGGCCCACGCCGAGAACGGCGTTCCGGTCGTGATCGGCTCACGAGCAGCGGACGGCGCGACCGAAATGCATCGAAGTGGATTGCGCCGGCTGCTCAGCGCGGGCCTCCGGTCGCTGACCACCGTCGCGCTCGGTTTGCCGATCGCCGACACCCAATGCGGTTTCAAACTTCTGCGCCGCGATGTCGCTCATGAGTTGTTCGCAATGCAGCAGATCGAAGGATTCTCGTTCGATCTGGAGTTGTTGTGGTTGGCCCGCGGGGCGTCGTACCAAATCACCGAGGTTCCGGTGCGATGGTACGACGCCCCTGGGTCGAAAGTGCAGCCGCTCAAGACCACGCTCGCGTTCATTCGCGATCTGGCCACGATTCGGCTTCGCCACCGCCGACCCCGGCGCCGACCCAACCGACAGGCGATGCACGTCGGTGTGGTCACGGCCCTGCCGCCGTCGCGAACCACCTTGAACGAGTATGGGCACCATCTGGTGCATCGCTTCGCCGGCAAGGAATCGGTGGCCGGCGTCGTGGCGTTCGTCGAGAGCGAACCGACACCGGCCGAGTTCCCGATCGCCACCGCTGCGCCGGTCACGATCGTGCCCTCGTGGCGGTTCAATTCCGTCGCCAACCCGCTGCGGTTGCTACGGGCGGTGCGGCGGGAACGACCCGATGTCGTGTTCTTCAACCTGCACTTCACCTCGTTCGGTTCGAACCCGATTGCGGCAGCGACCGGCCTCTTCACCCCCCTCGTCCTGCGGTTGTTCGGATTCCGCACCGTCGTGCTCCTCCACAACCTCGTCGACACGGTCGACCTGGCCGACGCCGGGCACTCCCGAAACAAGGTGGTCGACCGGGTGGTCATCGGTATCGCTCGGTTGATGACGCGAGTCGTGTTGCGGGCTGATCTGGTGGCGACAACCACCCCGACGGCGGTCGACATACTGCGCGATCGCTACGGCGGCGAGAACGTCTACCTCGCGCCGCATGGCACGTTCGAGATCGAGGACGACCCGGTTGGCCCAGGAGCCATCGGGCCGCGACGGATTCTGGCCTTCGGCAAGTTCGGAACCTACAAGCGCTTGGAGGTCCTCCTCGATGCCTTTGCCGAGCTCCCGGCCGAACTGGCCGACGTCGAGCTGGTCATCGCCGGATCCGACAGCCCCAACGCGTCCGGCTACATGGCCGCCATGGCCGAGCGGGCCGGTGACCTCGCCGGCGTCACCTTCACCGGCTATGTCGAAGAGAACGAGGTGCCCGACCTCTTTCGGTCGGCCGACGTGGTGGCTTTCCCCTACGAATCGACCACGGGCAGTTCGGGCCCGCTGCATCAGGCCGGTACCTACGGGTGTGCGGCGGTCGTGCCTCGCATCGGCGACTTCCTCGATGTCCTGGACGAGGAGGGGTATGCGGCCGAACCGTTCGAGGCCGGCGACGCGAACAGTCTGGCCGTGGCACTCGGGCGAGTCCTCGGGGACCGCGCCTACCGCGACGAACTCGGGGAGCAGAATCGGGTTGCGGCGCAGGCCCTGCCACTCGACGACGTGGTCGACTGGCACCTGCTCCACTTCGAGGAGCTGCTGGCATAGGGTTCGACTCCGAACGCCGGCACCCCTTGGACCGACACCCCGCAGCTGCGGGGTGTCGGTTCGTTTTTGGCCTTGCGCGCACGCATCGGCCGTCTGCTGGAGGTGTCGTTCTTGAGCAGTTCTTGAGACGAGCGGGATCGGGACTTGAGGCTCGGCGGTCACCGTGATGACCGTTCCGCTCAACCGAGCCCTACCCACGGAGTAACCAATGGCTGTAATCATGCGGCAATCCAACCCGACCGACGTCGAGCCGCTCGCCTTCATCGATCGCCGGGCCAGGGTGGCCGTCGCGCTGCCGGCCCGCTTCGATGTCCACCACCTCGATGCCGTGCCGCAACCGGCGCCGCACGATGTGGTCATTGATGCCTCGGCCGTCGAGTTTGCCGACGAAGCGGCTCTCGCCTCGTTGGTCGAGCTGCGAATCTGGTCGCTGCGCCTCGGCGGCGAGCTTCGATTGGTCAACCCCAGTACGGCCTTCCTGGCCATCGTGGAACTGACCGGTGACCGCGATCTGCTGCTCACGGGGCCGATGACGACCGACGAACGGATGGTGGCCTGATGTCGATCGTCGAAGTCTCCGGCGATCTCTCGCCGCGGCGGGCCCGAGCGCTCGCCGCCGAACTCGAGGAGCTGTGTGCCAAGCCTCGAGCCAACGTTCGAATCGATCTTCGATCGGTGCGGCTGCTGCATCTTGCCGGGGTCAATGTGATCATCCAAGCGATGGTGCAGGCTCGCCGCGGCGGGGGAGAGGTGACCGTCGCACTTCCGCTGCAGCCCGAAGCGCGACGTCCCTTCGAGTTGGCCGGCGTCGTGTCGGCGGTGGCCTAGTCATGCGGCCGACTGATCGCCGAGACGCCGTCGTCTTGACCGTCGCGATGTTGGCGGCCAGTGCCGGCAACTACGTGTTGAACAGCGCGCTCGGTCGGTTGCTGCCCGCCGCCGAGTTCGGTGAGGCGGCGCTGTTGGTCTCTCTGGTGCTGTTCTCGGCAGTGGTGAGCACTGCGCTGCAGCTGGGTGCATCGCACGCGGCCGCCGACGGTGATGATCTCCCGGCCCGAGTCGTACGGACCTCGACTCGGGCCGGGCTTTTCGGAGCGGCACCGTTCGTCATGGTGGCGCCGCTCGTGGCTCCCTGGTTGCACGTCTCGACAGTGGCGCTCGTGATCGTCGGATTCGGGTGGCCTCTGCACGCCCGGCTCGCCGTCGAGCGGGGACTTCTGCAGGGGTTCGATCGCGCCGGTCGAGCGTCGGCCACCTTCGTCGTCGAGTTCGTGTTCCGCCTCGTCGCCACCTTGGTTTTCGTGTTGGCCGGGTGGGGGGTAATCGGTGTGGCGCTTGGCCTCAACGTCGGCTTTGCCGGCGGTCTCATTGTGACGGGGCTGACTTCACCCGGTCGATTCGCTCCGATCGCTGGGGGTCGCGGCGATCGGCCGGCAACGGCCCGGTTTCTGATGCTGACCGCGGCGACTGCGGTGGTGAGCTACGCCGACATCGTGATCGCCAAGGTCGTGCTGGAACCGGAAGCAGCCGGTCGCTATGCCGCCGTTGCGCTGATCGGTCGGGCTACTGCCGTGGTGGCTCTTTCGATGCAGCAGATCGTCGTGCCCCTGGTGCGGCGATCGGGGCGCGAAGCCCACGCTCGGATGTTGGCCTGGACGGCGGGCGTGACCGGTGCACTCGCCGCGTCGGCCTTCCTGGTGGCCACGATTGCCGACGAGCTGATCATTCGCTTGGCCTTCGGATCGTCGTATGTGTCGATCGCGAGCATCTTGGGGCCCTACACGTTTGCGACCGGATGTTTTGCCGTGGTCACGGTCGTCGTCAGCGCCGATCTGGCCGCTGGTCGACTGCGCTCGCTGGGCGTCGTGATGGCCGGAGCGGTGGCTCAAACGGTCGTCTTGAGTTCGTTCGCCTCGACCGCGACCGGGATGGTCACCGGCCAGGTCGTCGTGATGACCGCCCTGCTCTTCGCCCTGGCGGTCGTTCGCCACGATCGGGTCGTCGTGTCTCTCACTTGGAAGTCTCGTGTTCGTGCCGATAGGGCCCCCATGGGAGTCCGCTCGTGAGCACCGCCCTTCCCACCGCCGATCTGCAGTTCGTGGCCAAGGTGAGCCACGAGCTACGCGGTCCCCTGCACGCCATATTGGGCCTCTCCGAGCTGCTGCTCGCCACCGATCTCACGGCTGAGCAGCGGCGCTACGCGCGGAGCAGTCTGCGCGAGGCCCGGGCCATGGGTGTCATGATCGATGACATCCTCGATCTCGCCCGCCTCACCACGGGCCACCTCGACGTGCGACACGACGCCTTCTCGCCGGCTCGGCTCGTGGCCGAGATCGTCGAAACGCTGCGCCCGAGCGCGTCGGCCAAGAGCCTGAGCCTGCTCGTGATGGTTGAACCGAACGTGCCGCAGCGAATCCTCGGCGACGAACATCGCGTCGGCCAGATCGTCCGCAACCTCGTGAGCAACGCTGTTCGCTACACCGACCGAGGTTCGATCGATGTCGAAGTCTCGGCCCGCGAAGGGTGGCTCCACTGCGCGGTGCGAGACACCGGGATCGGCATCGATGAAGACGGGCTGCTCCGGCTGTTTTCACCGTTCGCCCAGGTCCACGACGGTCGCAGCGGCGGCACCGGTTTGGGTCTGGCGGTCAGCAGAGCGCTGGCTGAAGCCATGGGGGGCCGGGTCGATGTCGAGAGCACGATCGACGAGGGTTCGGTGTTCGCGTTGACCATTCCCGGCACCGCCACCGACGTGTCCGAACCGGCAGTCCGCCCGTTGGTTCGAACCGGGCTCCGCACTGGCCTGATTCTGGTCGTCGAGGACAGCGAAGTGAATCAACTTCTGGCTGAACGCCAGCTCGCCAGCCTCGGCTTCGAATCGGTTGTCGTCGACAGCGGCGAGGCCGCCCTCGAGTGGTTGTCCACGCACACCCCAGCGGCTGTTCTGATGGATTGGAACCTGCCGGGAATCGACGGTCTCGAAACGACCGCACGCATCCGGACCGCGATGCCTCACCTCGCCGATCTGCCGATCATCGGGGTCACTGCCAATGCGCTCACCGGCGATCGGGAGCGGTGCCTGTCGGTCGGAATGACTGACTTCGTCGCCAAGCCGGTTGGCCTCGAAACCCTCCGCGCGGCCCTCGAGCGGAGCCTGCAAGCCCCGGAATCGAAGTCCGAGCCGGCCATGCCCCGCCACAACCGGGCGGTCGACCCGATCGTCCTCGATCAGCTCGAGGCCGAACTGGGTGGGGTCGACACGGTGGCCAAGATCTTGGTCGCCTTCCTCGATGAACTCCCGCAGCGGAAGCAGACGATCTCTACGGCGGTCGGCAATGATCCGACAACCGCGCAGCGAGCGGCCCACACTCTGCGCTCGACCGCGGCGTTACTCGGCGCAACCGACTTGGCCGCGCTCTGTCGACGCTTTCAGGACGAAGAAGAACCCGGCGCCCTGGCGCTGCTGGCCGAGCAGATTGTCGCCGAAGCCGACGACGTCGAACAGGCGATCGCACTCCGACTCCACCAGGAGGGAACCTCATGAAGGGCATCATTTTCAATGCGGTAGAGGAAGCCGTCGTCGATCTGCACGGACCCGATGTGTGGGACGAGCTGCTCGATCGGGCCGGAGTCGACGGCGCCTATACGGCACTCGGCACCTACCCCGACGAGGACCTGTTCGGCCTCGTCGGCGCGGCCAGCGCACTGACCGGTGACACGGCGGCCAACGTCCAACGGGTGCTGGGCCGGCATTGTCTGCCGGTGATGGTTCGCCAGGTTGAGGAGCTCGTGCAGCCCGACATGGACGTTTTCGATTTCCTGGCTTCGGTGCACGACATCATTCACGTCGAGGTGCGCAAGCTCTCCCCCGATGCCAACCCGCCGAGCATCGCTTCCGAGCGGATCGATGAGGAAACGCTGCAGCTGCGGTATCGGTCCGACCGCGGTCTGCCCGCGCTGGCCGAGGGTCTGATCCTCGGGAGCGGCGATCACTTCGGGCAACCGGTCGAGATCGAGATCCGCAACGACCTGGCCGACGATGGCGAGACGGTCTTCCGCGTCCGGAAAGTGACGGGATGAAGGACGACAACGAGCGCCTCCGCCGCAGATATGAGCGGGAGCGCACCGCTCGACTCGAGGCCGAGCGTATCGCCGAACGCGGCATGCGGGATCTCTACGTCGCCAACCAGGAGCTCGATCGCCTGGTCGCCACCCGTACGTCCGAATTGGATCACGCCCGCCGGGAGGCGGTGCGGATGGGCGAGTCGCAGGCGTTCTTTCTGCGCAGCCTGTCGCGACAGGTGCGGGCCCCGCTCAATGGTGTGCTCGGCATGCTCGAGCTTCTCGAGGCCGAGCTCGACGATCCCCAGCATGGCCTCTGGGTTCGGTCGGCATCGGCGTCGGCTCGCGACCTCCTGCAGCTGGTCACCCGATTGGTGCTGTTCGTCGAGCTCGAAGAGGACCCACCGGCGGCGGCCGAGGTGGAGGTTGGCCCCATCGTCAATCGACTCCGAGCCGACTGGACCCGTGTGGCCATGGCTGAGGGTACGTTGCTCCTCGTCGACGATCACACCCCGCCCCTCACGATGGTGGAAGCGCCCACCGGCCGGCTGGAACAGTTCATCGCCCTGGCGGTCGACAACGCCGTGCTGCTCACCGGCGCGAGTTTCGTTCGCGTCGACGTGCACTTCGACGCGCTCGAGCCTTCGGAGAACGCTGCATCGTCTGCTACCGGTCGGCGAGGCGACCTCCGGATTCGGGTTGCCGGCGACGGTGGAGTGGACGACGCACAGTCGGATGGATTCGATCTCGTGCAGACGATCGCAATGGTCTTGGTCGATCAGCTCGGTGGCCATCTCAACCACCGCAGTGAAGCTGACGACTGGTTCTTCGAGTTGGTGCTCGAGGCGAAGGCTCGGGTCGCCGATCCGGCGACTTCGGCTGCCGAGTAGGCCGCCGGCGCGGACTCGAACTCAGTCGGTTCGTTCGGCCTTCATCCGGTAACCGATACCTCGCACCGTCTTGATGTGGCGCACGCCGTCCTGGTCGATCTTGCCCCGGAGGTTGGCGATGTGGACTGCGACGAGATGGGTGTCGCCGATCCACTCGGTCTGCCAGACCTGCTCGAACAGCATCTCTCGGCTGAAGACCATGTGGGGTTTGCCGGAGAGGGCATCGAGCAGATCGAACTCGATACGCGTCAGGTCGATCTCCTCGCCGTCGAAGGTGACGTCGCGGGCCTCGATGTCGATCCGTAGTCTGCCGAAGGTCCGCACGTCGCCGGTCTCAGCGGTCGGCACCTCGGTGCTCGCGCGCGGCCGGCGTTGCAGCACCGCGACGCGGGCGGCGAGTTCTCTCGGCGAGAAGGGCTTGGTGAGGTAGTCGTCGGCGCCGACGGCGAGGCCGACCAGCTTGTCGACCTCATCGGATTTGCCGGTGAGCATGATGATGTAGGCATCGGAGAATGTCCGGATCTGCCGACACACCTCGATGCCGTCCATGCCCGGCAGGACGATGTCGAGCACGATCAGATCGGGGTGGTGGGTTCGAGCCAGCTCGACCGCGTCCTCACCTGAGGTCGTGCCGTACAGTTCCGTGGCGACCGGTTCCAGCGCAGCCTGGATGAGCTGCTGGTACTCCTGGGCGTCCTCCACGATGAGAATCCGAAGGGTGGAGGGGCTCGCGTCGGGTCGAGACGTGGGGGTGAGGGCGGTCACGTCCGAAGAATCGGCGCGTTCGGCGGCCGGCTTGAACGAACCGCCTGATTGCGCTGGCTCGATGCAGCAGCTCGAGCTCAGCGGCCCTTCCATTCGGGTGCTCGCTTCTCGATGAAGGCCCGCGGGCCCTCGGCAAAGTCTTCGGTTTGGGCCATGGCCGCCATGGCCTGACCGCTCTCGCGGAAGAGCTCTTGTTCGGTCTTTTCGAACGCGCCCCGCACGATGGCCTTCGAGGCCTT
Organism: Acidimicrobiales bacterium; assembly: GCA_013002375.1. GTDB lineage: Bacteria > Actinomycetota > Acidimicrobiia > Acidimicrobiales > SHLQ01 > JABDJW01. The sequence goes on from JABDJW010000236.1 coordinate 11,112, forward strand.
CACCGCGAGCGGCGCGTTGACGGCCACCCGTTCGGCCAGCGCCCGGGCCTCGGTCATGACCTGGTCGGCGGCAACGACGCGGTTGATCAGCCCGAGATCGAGCGCTTGTTGGGCGGGGATGGGATCGCCGGTGAGGGCGAGCTCCATGGCCAGGGCCGGCCCGATGGCGCGGGGGAGGCGGAAGAGGCCGCCGGCCGCCGCGACCAGCGCCCGCTTCACCTCGGGGATGCCGATCACGACGTGGTCGGCCACCACCGCCATGTCGCACGACAGCAGAATCTCGCAGCCGCCGGCCACGGCGGGGCCGTTCACGGCCGCGATCAGCGGCGTCTCACGGGGGTGGGCCACGATGCCGCCGAAGCCGCCGCGTTTGGTGGCCAAGCCCCCGGCGTTGCCGGCCGCGATCTCCTTGAGGTCGGCGCCGGCACAGAACGCGGTGCCTTCGCCGGTGATGATGCCGACCCACAGGTCGTCGTCGCCGTCGAGGTGGTCGAGCGCGACTTCCATCGCAGATGCGACGTTGCCGTTGACCGCGTTGCGGGCCTCGGGCCGGTTGATGGTGATGATCGCGATGTGACCGTCGACCGTCATCGTGACGGCGTCGTTGGGCAGGTCGATGCCCGCGCTCACGAGGAGGCCTCCTGGATGGCGTTCCAGATCTTCATGGGTGTCATCGGCATCTCGATGTGGCGCACGCCGAGGTGCGACACCGCATCGATGACCGCGTTGTGCAGCGCCGGCGTCGAGCCGATGGTGCCGGATTCACCGATGCCCTTGGCGCCCAGCGGGTTGCGGGGGCTGGGGGTTTCGGTGTTGATGGTCTCCCAGCTGATGAGCTCGGCCGCCGACGGGATGGCGTAGTCCATCAGGTTGCCGGCGGTGGGGTTGCCGTCCTCGTCGTAGGTGACATGCTCGAAGAGCGCCTGGGCCACCCCCTGGGCGATGCCTCCGTGCTGCTGGCCGGTGACGATCATCGGGTTGAGAATCCGGCCGCAGTCATCGACGGCCACATGGCGCAGCAGGCTGACCTGCCCGGTCTCGGTGTCGACCTCGACGTAGGACACGTGGGCTCCGAACGGGAAGGTGGCGTCGGAGCCGTCGAAGTCGAGCTCGTGGGCCAGGCCGGGATCCATGCCGTCGGGCCGCTTCGCGTCGTCGCTGGCCGCGGTGGCCAGCTCGGCCCAGCTGAGTGCGTTGGCCGGGACGCCGGCGACCTGTAGGCCACCGCCGTCCGCTTTGACGATGTCGGCGACCGATGCTTCGAGCAGGTGGGCGGCGAGCTGCTTGGCCTTGTCGAGCACGGTTTCGGAGGCGACGTGCACCGCGGAGCCGGCCGTCTGCAGCGAGCGGGAACCCATTGTGCCCGACCCCCGCGGGATGACGTCGGTATCGGATTGCACGATGGTGACGTCTTCCATCGGCACGCCCAGCATGTCGGCGACGATCATCGAGAACGACGTGACGTGGCCTTGGCCGTGGGCGCTGGTGCCGACCCGAGCCGTGACCTTGCCGTCGGTGTCGACCTCGACTGCGCCGAACTCGACGTGGAGACCGGCGGGCGCGGTGACTTCGACATAGGTGCTCACGCCGATGCCGATTTGTTTGGGGTCGGCCGAGTCGCGTCGGGCCTTCTGCTCGGCCAGCATGGCCGGGTAGTCGGCGGCCTCGAGGGCCTTGTCGAGCGCGGCGACGTACTCGCCGCTGTCGTAGTTGGCACCGCCGTGGGTCGTGATCGGGAACGCGTCGGCCGGGATGAGGTTCTTGCGGCGGAGGTCGGCCGGGTCGACGTTCATCTCGTCGGCCGCGAGATCGAGCAAACGCTCGAGGAGCTGGGTTGCCTCGGGTCGGCCCGCGCCACGGTAGGCGCCGGTCGGTGTCGTGTTGGTGACGACCGCCTTGGCGTCGTAGCGGAGCTTGGGAATGGTGTAGACGCCTTGGATCATGGTCTGGGTGAACATGATCAAGATGGCGCCGATGGCGGGGTAGGCGCCGGCTTCGGCGATGACCTCGGCATCGAAGCCGACGATGGTGCCGTCGGCGTCGAAGCCCATGCGGCCTTTGAGCACCATGCCCCGGCCGTGCTGGAGCGACACCATGTTCTCGCTGCGGACCTCGGTCCACTTCACCGGTCGGCCCAGGGTCTGCGCCGCCTTGCCGGCCAGCAGCATCTCGGCGTAGGCGCCGCTCTTGGGGCCGAAGCCGCCGCCGACTCCGGTGGGCGCGGCGACCCGCACGTTGGCGGGATCGAGGCCCAAGCCACCGGCCAGGGCGTCGCGGGTGCTGATCGGGCTCTGGCTGGGGAGCCAGTACATCAGGTCCGCGCCTTCCGGGATGGCGATGGCGCCGTTGGGCTCGATCGGTACCGCGGCCAGTCGCTGGCTGGTCATGGTGAGTTCGGTGATGTGGGCGGCGCCCTCGCACGGGTCGCCGTCTTCCTGGGCGATGCCCACCGCGAAGCAGATGTTGGAGCCGTTCTCCTCGAACAGCACCGGCGCGTCGGGGGCGATCGCAGCGACCGGGTCGACCACCACCGGCAACGGTTCGTAGTCGAACCAGATCGATTCGCCGGCGTCGATCGCTTGGGCCTGGGTTTCGGCGACCACCACCGCGACGATGTCGCCGACGAAGCGCACCCGGTCCTTGGCGGGGATGGGCATGGCGAGGTGGGGTGGCAGCAACGGCATGGGCAGGTGGGGCGCGAGGTCGAGATCGGCGCCGGGGTAGCCCTCGGCCGTGTAGATGGCCAGGACGCCGGGCATGCCTTCGGCCTCGGAGATGTCGACCGATTCGATCGTGGCGTGGGCGATGGTGCTGCGCACGAAGTGCACGTGAGCCAGGCCGGGAATCTTGAGATCGTCGTAGTACTCGTCGGCACCGGTGAGGAGCGTGGGATCTTCGCGCCGAAGCACTGCGTTTCCGAGAATCGAACCTTCAACTGCTGTCATAGCTCACTTGTCTACACCTAGGCTGCCGCGATGCCCAACAACGCTGAGTCCGAGAGTGAACTGGTCCTGCTCGACCTGGTCGACGGTGTCGCCACCGTGACGCTGAACGATCCCGACCGGCGCAACGTGTTCACGATGGAGATGAGCGCGCAGGTCGAATCGTTCCTCGACGATCTCGAAGCCAACCCCGAGGCTCGGGCGATCGTGTTCACCGGCGCCGGGAAGGGCTTTTCGTCGGGTGGGCATCTCGACGAGTTGGTGGCCAACAACGATCATGATGGTTTGCGCCGGATCTATGCCGGCTTCTTGCGGGTGGCGCATTCGCCGTTGCCGACGATCGCGGCGGTGAACGGTGCTGCGGTCGGCGCGGGCATGAATTTCGCGTTGGCCTGCGATGTGATCGTGGCCGGTGAGTCGGCCAAGTTCGATTCGCGTTTCTTGCAGATCGGTATCGGCCCGGGCGGCGGTCATACGTGGCGGTTGCGCAACATCACCGATTTGCAGACGGCGAAAGCGATGGTGTTGTTCGGTGAGGTGCTGCGCGGCCCCCGGGCCGCCGAGGTCGGTTTGGCGTGGAAGTGCGTGCCCGACGAGGAGCTGCTGGCTTCGGCGCAGGCCATGGCTGCAGTCGCCGCCGCGGCACCCCGTGAGCTGGTGGTGCGCACCAAGCAGACCCTGATCGGCACACAGCTGGTCGACACGTCGGAGGCGTCGGTCGATCACGAGATCGACACCCAGGTGTGGTCGATGCAGCAGCCGGCCTTCATCGAGATGGTCGAGGGACTGAAGAAGCGCATGAAGAAGGGGTAGGCCGTGCGGTTCCTCCTGGGCCGGCAAACGTGGTGGTTTGTAGGCATGTGGTTGAGCATGCTCGGCTTTTTCATGTTGTTCCCGATCTTCGGTTCGGTCGGTTGGCGCTGGTTCCTGTGGCCATTCGTGGGGCTCCTTGGACCCTGTGCCCTCATTACAGCCGGATCTGGCATTGTCGTTCTCCACGCAGACGGCTCTGTGAGCATGCCGTGGTTGTTGTTTCGTCGGCGAGCGAGAGCTGGTTCGACGTTCTCTGGCGGCCGCGAACGGGTGCCGATCGGCGTGCGCTACTACCCGATCTGCGTCGACGAGCGTGGTCGGCGCACCAAGCTCAACGGCTTCTTCTGCGCCGACGAGCGCGATTCGCAGTCCCTGCAAAGAAGACTCCAGCGCCACGTTGATGGCCGAGCGACGCCGTCCGAACGCGTCGTCGTCTGGCCGGAGGTCTGATCTGCCCGCCCTTATGCCACAGCCCGACGCCGCCGCCGTTCAGCATCGGCGGGCAGCAGTCGCCGGACACCCATGGTTCCACGTAGTTGCAACAGCGAACCCTCGTGCTTGCGCCGACGAGTAGCGAAGTGCCCGCCCTTGTGCCGCACGTGCTCTCGCATCAACATCGCGTTGGTCGCGGTGGTGGGGTTTCGTTGGGTGTGGCTGGTCGGGTGTGCCAGCGGATCGACTGTCGGTCGGGCGCTGGGTCGGCCTTATCGGTCCGACTGTCGGGGTCAGTGGTTTCGGCTGCGTTGTGGCCGGGTTTTCGGGCCGCGGGCGCGGCTCGTTCGAGGGTGAGTTTCTGGTCGTGCACGATGTGATGGCAGGAGTCGCACAACAGGGCCATTTGATCGACGTTTGTTTCGCCTCTGCCGGGGGCGTGCCATGGCATGAGGTGGTGCGCGTCGCATCGGAGGTAGTGGGCGCCGCAGAGAACGCAGCCGCCGTCGCGGGCCACCAGTGCCTTGAACTGGGCGGCGGTGGCCGAACGGATCTTCCGTCCTTGCCAGAGGATTTCGCCGTTGGTGTCGAATGCGGCCGCGATGATGTCGGCGTTGCACATCATTCGATCGAGAACGCTCGGAGGCAGCCGCCCGCCCCCGGCCAACTCGGCGCCCGAGATCTCGCCGGTTGCGGGGTTGAGGGTGGTGGCGACCATGACGGTCGGCCGGCCGGCATTGGCTCGCGGGGCGGGCGTGGTGTGGCCGGATTCGTCGTTGGTGATATGTCCGGTGATCCGTCCGATGAACGCGTCGAACATCCGCTGCGGATGCGAGGTCTTGTGTGAGCCGGCGGGCAGGTCCCGGCCGCCGTCGAGCCGATATCGAAGATCGGCATCTTGCGTGAGGCGGTTCCAGGCTTCTTCGATCGACGCGCTGTCACCCGCCGCAGTGATGGCCTCGAGTCCGTCCTTGGTCGCAAACCGGCGTAGCCCTCGCAGTCGTCGCTGCTTGTCGTACTTCGCTTCGGTCTGGTCCGGGTCCTCGCGATCGTTCATCCAGCGCTTCACGATCACCCGAGCCTGATCAACCGGAGATGCCTCTACATCGGCGATCAGCTGCCCATCGGCAGCGGCAGAGCCATCGGACTTGGCCGCGGCATCGGCGATCGCATCGACTTGCTCGGTGGTCAACGCCCCGGTCCGTAGTTTGGTCGCCAGCACCGGATTCTGGTGCACGGCTTCGGCTCGTTTCGTGGCCCGCCGCACCGCATGTTTCGAATGACCGGCCGAACGGGCCAAGGTCGCCACTCGAGCATCCGCGGTACCCCCGGTCAATGCACTGGCCAAGGTTTCGACCTCGAGCGCATCGACCCAGCCCCGTATCGAGGCGAACAACGCCATCGACCGGTCGGCCGGCAACGATTCCACGTGCGTCGCGAAGGGCGTGAACCAATCCTCGAGCGCGAATACCCCTACGCCAGCCCCTTCGGGTTGGATCGGGTCACGGCCCGCGATCGCTGGGTCAGGAAGCACAGCAGTCATGGATGGTCACCTCCCATCGGAAGGGTCAGCAGCTCAACCGAACCCGCATGAAGAGACGAGCAATCGGGAACTAGGCGGAATCAGGGGGAAGTGATTCAGTGAGAACACCTTATCGAACATATGTTCGATACGCAACATCGAACCGATAAGTATCCGCAACCTTCCGCGGAGCGTTGCCGCCATACTTTGTCGGTGACCGACTCCATCGACGGGCCCAACGCTCAGCCGCCTGACGAAGCGGCGGAATCCGGCGCCGCAACGGTGCCGATGCAGTCAGGCCTACGTCGTTG
>JABDJW010000334.1 GCA_013002375.1 Acidimicrobiales bacterium
GGCCGGCTTCGCCGGCCTGGCCATGCTCATCGGGGGCATCGTGGTGCTCGGTCTGCTGGCCGGATGGTCGATTGTCGTGGTGATCGTGGCGCTGATGGTCATGATCTTCTTCCACGAACTGGGGCATTACCTCACCGCCAAGTGGGCCGGCATGAAAGTCACCGAGTTCTTCTTGTTCTTCGGCCCGCGACTGTTCTCGTTCCGCCGGGGTGAGACCGAGTACGGCATGAAGCTCATCCCCGCGGGGGCCTACGTCAAGATCATCGGCATGACCAACTTCGAGGAGGTCGATCCGGCAGACGAGTCGCGCACCTACCGGCAGGCGCCCTACTGGAGGAGACTCTCCGTCGCCGTGGCCGGCTCGACCATGCATTTCATCATGGCGCTGATCCTGATGGTGGTGTTCCTGGTCGGTTACGGCTCGATCCGCGACGCGGATACCTGGGCGGTGCGCGAGATCACGCCGAACAGCGCGGCCGAGCGGGCCGGACTGATCGAGGGCGATCGCCTGCTGGCCATCAATGGGCAGGACACCACCGATTGGGCCGACCTGTCCGACATCCTCACCCCGTTCGATGGCGAGCAGGTCACCCTCACCGTCGAACGCGACGGCACGACCTTCGACACCGAGACCGTGATCGGCGAACGGTTGACCGTCGAAGGAGCCGCCGCCATCGATGGCCTGTTCCCCAACGACATCGTGCTGTCGGTCGATGGCATCGCCGTCACCACCTATGACGAGATCATCGGCGCAGTCGGTGGTCGCTTCGGACAGGAGCTGACCGCAGTCGTCTCGTGGATCGACGGTCCCGAGAGCCACCCCATCATCGTCGAGCGTGAAGTCGAGGATGGGGCGCGAGGGTTCCTCGGCGTCAGTCGAGCCGACGTGCGCAACGACGTCAGCCTGTTGGCTGCGCCGGGCGAAGCCGTCACCGAGTTCGGTCGCACCACCAAGGGTGCGGTCGTCGGCCTGGTCAACTTCTTCCGGCCGAGCAGCATCGGTGACTTCCTCGGTGGCCTGTTCGACGAGGCCGAACTCGACGAAGACGTCGCCGCCGAACTCACCCCGCTCGACGAGCAGCGGGCGCTCTCCTCGGCCGGCACCGTCGACGACGAGAACCGCATCCTGTCGATCTACGGCATCGTCGATCTGATCACCGACAGCGTCGAGGCCGATGGGCTGTCGGCCCTGATCATCGGCATGGCCTTGATCAACATATTCATCGGCGTCTTCAACCTGTTGCCGGTGCTGCCCTTCGACGGCGGACACGTCGTCATCGCCACCTACGAGAAGATCCGTTCGATCATCTCCGGACAGCGCTACTTCGCCGATGCGACCAAGGCCCTGCCGTTGGTCTACGCGGTGTTGGCGCTGTTCCTGGTGCTCACCGTGGTCGCGCTCACGCTGGACATCACCCAACCGGTGTGAGTTGTTCAACCGGCTTCGCCGGTTGCGACGCCAGGGCGCTGAGCCGCTCCCTCGTCCCTCGGTCGGTAGAGTGCACGCATGGCTGAGACGAAGCGCGATCCGGTTGCCGAATGGGCAACCGATTTCGATCACACCCACCCCGACTACGCGGCAGCGGCCACGGAGATCTGGGACGATCTCCGGGCCGGCTGTCCGGTGGCCCACTCCGAGCGGTTCGGCGGTACGTGGCTGCCCACCCGGCACGAGGACATCGCCGCAATCGCAGCGGACACCGAACACTTCACCTCGCAGGGCGTCATCGTCACCGAGTGGCGGCCCGACGTGCCGGCCCCGGTCGGGTACGCCCCGCCGATCACTTCCGATCCACCCTTCCATGCCTTGGCCCGGCGGGTTCTGCTGCCCTACTTCTCGCCCAAGGCCATGGTGCGCTGGGAGAACACCACCCGGGCCATGTGCCGAGAGCTACTCGACACCGCGCTGGCCGATGGCGCGACGGCCTTTGACGCAGCCGCCGACTATGCCCAACACATTCCCGTGCGGGTCATCGCCGACATGCTGGGTCTGCCCCGAGACGACGGCGACAAGTTCCGCGGGTTCATCCACCGCATCATCGAAGTGCCCGGCCAGGTCGAGGTCGAACAGGAGGACACCCTCGATCACTACCTCAAGCAGATCGTCGCCGATCGCAAGGCGAAACCCGGCGACGATCTGATCAGCTATCTGCTGTCCGCCGACCTCGACGGCGTTCCCCTCGATGAAGGCCACGTCGAGGGCACGATCGGTCTGTTGATCATCGCCGGCATCGACACCACGTGGTCCGCGATCGGCGCCAGTCTCTGGCACCTGGCGCAGCATCCCGAGCATCTGCAACGGCTTCGCGACGATCCCGAGGTCATCCCGTTCGCGGTGGAAGAGTTTCTTCGCTTCTATGCGCCGGTCACCATGGCCCGGCTGGTCGCCGAACCGGTGCAGATCGGTGATGCCTCGATGCAACCGGGCGATTGGTGCCTGTTGCCGTTTCCGGCCGCCAACCGCGATCCCGAGTTCTTCGAACGAGCCGACGAGTTCGTCATCGACCGCGCCGCCAATCGGCACAGCGCGTTCGGGCTCGGTATTCACCGATGCATCGGCTCGAACCTGGCCCGGCTCGAGCTGCGCATCGCGCTCGAGGAGTTCGTGGCTCGGATCCCGAGCTTTGAACTGGCCGACCCATCTGCGGTCCGCTGGTCGACCGGCCAGGTACGCGGTCCCCGCCTGCTTCCTGTCCGACTCACCTGATCAGAGACCCAATGCCTCGGAGACTCCAGTGAAAATCTCCTACGACCGATCGAAGTGCCAGGGGCACAACCGCTGCTACATGCTGGCGCCCGAGCTGTTCGACACTGACGACGAGGGGTACGCCATCTTGCTCGTCGAGGGCGAGGTGCCGTCCGATCTGCAGGACAAAGCGCAGCTCTGCGCCGACAACTGCCCCGAATACGCGATCGAGATCGAGGGCTAGCGACGTTCCCGGCGGTCGGTGTTCTTCACGATGTGGACGAGGGCCGCCGTGAGATAGTCGATCGCCAGCGGCGGGTCCGCCGGGGCGAGCAGTGCGTCGAGTTGCTCGAGCTCGGTGCCGTCGGCCGACGTGTCCGGCTCGGGGATGAGATGGTCAGTGGCCCAGCCATAGGCTTCGAGCAGACTGTGATTCGATGCTTCGAACTCGGCGTGCGCGTACCGGTGGACGAGTTCGGCCGCCCGCTTCGCATTCTCGGATTCGGGGAGGTCCCATTCGCTGATCACATCGGCGATGAGCTGACGGCGGGCCTCGAACTGGCCCTGGCGGCCGGCCTTGAACCCGCTCTCGAGCAGACCGGGTGAGGCTTGCCGCAGCAGCGTGGCCACGTCGAGGGGCAGTGCGGCGGCGTCCGGTTCGGCCTGGTGGTCGTGGGGACCGGGGATATCGAGGACGTGGTGAGTGAAGTCGTGCACCACGCTGCTGCCCTCGAAGAGATCGTCGCGATACGGCCGCATCGTGAACGTGACGCTCGGGGCATGCTCGGCGATCTGCACGACCGTGTCGCGATAGCGCAGCGCCGCCTGGTTCTCGCGAATCCACTCCGAAGGGAGGCGGCCCGAGCTGAAACCCCATGACCGCCACTGGGAGAGCAACGCGAGGTGCTGGGGCTGGACGTACATCGAGACCGTCACATCGAAGTCGAGGGCCAGGGTCTCCAGGGCGTGAAGGAACGGTTCGTGGCCACAGTTCACCAGCGGTGCCATGCCATCGGAGCTGAGCAGCACGGTGGGGTGATCACCGGCGGCGCGTTTCACACCCCGAACGAAACGATCATTGCGCTTGTCGACGTCGACGCCGTCGACCAACCAGTGCATAAGGAAGGCGCGGGACAGCTCACCGGGGCCGTCAATGCTCGGCGCGAGCGTGGTTGTGGTGGCGTCGATCTGGTCGTCGACCAGTAGTCGCACGCTTCCCTTGCCGTCGGGTCGGGCGGTCTCTCGTTGGGCCCAGGTTTGGATTGCTCGATCGCCGGTGTTCGCCATGCCGCAGTGGACGACGAGGTGAGCGCGGCCGGAGTCGGCCAGGCGGCCGCCCGGCCGGATGGAGGACTCGGTGACGCGGATGGGATCGGTGGCCAGCGTGTGGGGCGCCAGCCGATCGAATTTCCCCACCGCCCAGTCGTACAACCGAAGATCGAATTCGTTGTCGGCCAGGAGTCGTTCGTAGGCGGTATCGCCGATTTCGTCTCGGATGTCGGCGAGGCGCTGGTCGAGCGATTCGGCCCGCCCACTGGTATTGGCCTTGACCGGGGGAGCCGAGAAATCGGGATAGAAGTTGTGCAGCCAGCTGGTGATCCACTGCCAGGACTCGTCGTAGCGTTCGACCAGGCCGAACGCCGGCAGCCGATCGAGTGCGTCGATCGCGGTACCCAGGTTGATCAGGTCCTGCGTGGGTCTGGGTACCCGGCCGAGCCGATGGTCGCGCGGCCGGCCCAGTGCCGAGGTCTGGAAGTTGACGCACTGCGAGGAGTTCATGGTGCGGTGGCGGGCGATCCAGCCGGCAAAGTCGGTCTTGCCGGCCAGGCTGCTGCTCAGGGTGGTGCCGCCCTGCTTGCTCTCGAATTCGTATGCAGATCGGATGCGGTCGATCGGGTGCCGGATGAAGATGATCGGCAGATAGTGGATCTTGGTCGACGACACGATGGGTGGCCGCAGCTGATGCGACGTGAAGGCCTCGACCTTGGGATTGGCCTCGATGAGGTCGTTGAGTTCCGCGGAGGTGAGCCGGCCGCCGGCCTCGGGCTTGTCGTAGCTCAGGAATCGTGGGCCGAAGTGGTCCTCGAGACTGCGGGCCACCGAGGTGCCCGCGTTCTTGAAGAGGTGAAGGTGCACGATCACGTCGCGGGTGGTGGGCTTCTTGCGCGCCATTGACACGACGATACCTGCAGTGACGCAGTGGCGGTAACCTGCAGCCATGGAGGTCACTGCGAGTTTTCCGCGTCGCTCAACCCGGCAGATCCATGTCGGTGATGTGGCGGTCGGGGGCGACGCCCCCGTTTCGGTGCAGTCGATGACCGACACCAAGACCGCCGATGTCGACGGCACGCTGAAGCAGATCTACTCCTTGGCCGCCGCGGGTGCCGACATCGTGCGTTGTACCTGCAACGAACCCGAAGCCGCCGAGGGGCTGGCCCGCATCGTGCCTCGTTCACCCGTGCCGATCGTCGCCGACATCCACCATCAGTACAAGCGGGCGCTCGACGCGCTCGACGCGGGGGTGGCCTGCCTGCGGCTCAACCCGGGCAACATCCGCAAACCCGCGCACATCAAGCTGGTGGCTCGTGAAGCCAAGGATCGCAATGTGCCGATCCGTATCGGCGTCAACGGCGGGTCGCTCGACAAGGAGCTGCGCGAGAAGTACGGCGACAAGGTCACTCCTGAAGCCATGGTCGAATCGGCGCAACGCGAACTCGCCTACTTCGACGAAGTCGGCTTCGACCTGGTGAAGATCTCGGTCAAGGCGTCGAGCGTTCCGCTGATGATCGAGGCCTACCGGCAGCTGGCCGAGGTCACCGACCATCCGCTGCACCTCGGGGTCACCGAGGCCGGCCCGCCGCCCCAGGGGTTGATCAAGGCGACGGCCGGCATCGCAACGCTGCTCGCCGAAGGGATCGGCGACACGATCCGGTACTCGCTGACCGCCGACCCGGTCGAGGAAGCCAAAGCGGGTCGGCAGCTGCTCGAGAGCCTCGGTCTCCGGGAACGCAAGAACGTCGACCTGATCGCCTGCCCGAGCTGCGGTCGCGCCGAAATCGACGTGTACGCGGTGGCGCAGCAGGCGCTCGAGGCCTTCGGCGAACGCGAGCTCCCGCTGCAGGTGGCGGTGATGGGCTGCGTCGTCAACGGGCCCGGTGAGGCCGGCGATGCCGATCTCGGGATCGCGGCCGGCCACAAGCGGGGGCACTTGTTCATCAAGGGGCGCAATGCCGCAGTCGTCCCCGAAGAAGAAATGGTCGATGCGCTGGTCGAATGGGCCGAGTTCATCTCCGAACACGGCATCGATGCCGCGCTGGAAAAGGTCGACGTCGACAAGGCCAAGCGCGAGGCCGATCGCGACCGAGACCTTCTGCTCGAGGCGCAGGGCGACGACGCAAACAACAGCGAGCAAGTTGTCGAACTGATCCGCAACCGAACCGAGTAGCCCAGGCAGGCGCCCGACGCAAAGGGCCGGGGGAGTGATAGATTGATCCCGCGTAATCGCAGAGCTTTCGTTGCGAAGGCGTGGGCTGTTCGGCCGGTGCGGAATCACCGGTCGGTCAGGGCCCACGCCTTTTGTTTCGTCAGGGCCTACGCCTTGTTGCTCGGCGGTTGAGCGTCCCTGACAGAAGTACTTGACAGAAAGCCAGCCGAATCGGGCCTTGGCCCGCTCGGATCGAACCACGACCAGCCCACGACCGACGAGGGGAGTGTGACATGGCAATACCCGATCGGGTCACCGACCTCATCACACCGGTCCTCGACGAACTCGGGGTCGAGTTGTACGACGTGCTGCACAACGGCGGCGTGTTGCGCATTCTCGTCACGACTCCGACCGGCGTCGACATCGGCGTCCTGCGCACCGTCACCAAGGCGGTGGGCCACCTGCTGGATGAAGCCGATCCCATATCGGCCTCGTACACCCTCGAGGTCTCGAGCCCTGGGCTCGAGCGAGGCTTGCGGAAACCCGAGCACTTCGCCGCCGCAGTGGGCGAAGAGGTCAAGCTGAAGATGCGCCCGGGTTACGACGGCGATCGTCGCCTGCAAGGCGTGATCATTTCGGCTGATGACACCGCGGTGGTGCTCAGCATCGACTCCGGCGCCGAGTCGGTCGAACGGTCGATCGACTACCGCGACCTGATCAGTGCAAAAACGGTCTTCGATTGGAGCCCGACCCCCAAGCCCGGGGAGTCGGACAAGGAACGTAGAAAGGCTCCCACGGCATGAACGCGGAAATGATGGAGGCGCTCCAGGCGCTGGCCGCTGACAAAGGCATCAGTGTCGACGCGCTGTTCGCCGCCCTGGCCGATGCGCTCGAATCGGCCTACAAGCGCATGCCCGAGGCCGAAGAATATGCCTGGGTCACGATCGATCCCGACAGCATGGACATCCGGGTGTTCGCTCAGGAACTCGACGAGGACGGCGAGCCGGTGGGCGAGGAATTCGACGTCACCCCCGACAACTTCGGGCGTATCGCGGCCCAGACCGCCCGCCAGGTGATGACCCAACGCATTCGCGAAGCCGAGCGCGAGCTCAAGTACGAAGAATACGCGGGCCGCGAGGGCGACATCGTCACCGGCATGATTCAGCAGTCCGACGCCCGCTACACCCTGCTCGATCTCGGGCGGGTCGAGGCTCTGCTGCCCCAAGCCGAGCAAGTGCCCTATGAACGGCCGGAGCCGAATGCTCGCCTCAAGGCCTACATCGTCGAGGTCCGCAAGACGGCCAAGGGCCCGCAAATCGTCGTGAGCCGGACCCACCCCGGCCTCATCAAACGCTTGTTCGAGCTCGAAGTACCCGAGATCGCCGACGGTGTGGTCGAGATCCGGGCCTGCGCCCGCGAGCCAGGTCATCGCACGAAGATCGCGGTGTGGTCCAACGACGCCAACGTCGATCCCGTCGGTGCCTGCGTCGGCGCCCGTGGCGCCCGGGTCCGCATGATCGTCAACGAATTGCGGGGCGAAAAGATCGACATCGTGCCCTTCAGCGACGACCTCCAGGAGTTCATCATGAAGGCGCTCTCACCGGCCAAGGTGAAAGAGGTCCGCATCGATGAGATGACCGGCACGGCCACCGTGGTCGTGCCCGACCATCAGCTTTCGCTGGCCATTGGCCGCGAAGGCCAGAACGCCCGCCTGGCCGCCCGCCTCACCGGCTGGCGCGTCGACATCAAGAGCGAAGCCCAGCTCGCCGAAGAAGCCGCCTACGGCGAAGTCGAGTGGGCCGAAGGTGAATGGGTCGTCGACGAAGCGACCGGCGAGCAGGTCTGGAAGCCGGCCGACGGCAGCGAAGCGCTCAGCGCCGAGCAATGGAGCGCCGCGGCCAGCACCGAAACCGACACAGCGGCCAGCACCGGGGACGACACAGAGGCCGCAGGGGATGCACCGGCTGAGGACGCCCCCGATACCAAAC
>JABDJW010000360.1 GCA_013002375.1 Acidimicrobiales bacterium
GGGCTCGAGCGCTTCGAAGGTGAGGTAGCGGCTCGGCTCATCGACGTATTCGACGGTGATCTCGGTCTGGTTCTGCCAGAAGTTCTCCTGGTTGATCGCCCACCGCAGATGAATCACGCCCTGGCGGGCGGCGCCGGGCGGAACCAGAACGATGTCGTCTCGGAGCGCGGCGTCCGATGCCGACAGCCAGAGCTGGGCATCGTGATCCCAGACCTGGGCCACGTCGGTCCGGTCGAGGCCGGTGACCGCGAGCCGGTTCAGGTCGAGGCGTACCGTGCCGATCTCGGTCGGCAACGAGAACTGGTGCAGGCCGACGGTTTGGTCGAACCCGCCGAAGCCGCCGAAATCGTCGAGCTGGCCATCGCGGGTCACCGCCTCGAAGTCGAGATCATTGGAGCCCCGCGCCATACGTCGCGAGCTGCCCATGTCGGTGAGCGCATCGCCGGCGTCCGCGACCGCGAAGTGCTGGGCCAGCACGGTTCGGCCCGCTTCCACCGTTTGGTCGCGCAACGTGGTGGCCGGCGACGGCAGGGCATCGGTCCAGCCCGCCACCAGGATCTCGCCCATCGGTCGGGCTTCGGGGCCCTGGCGGGTGCGGTATTCGTCCCACAGCGCGATGTTGACGGTCGGGACCGTGGTGAGTCGGGAGCTGCGGCCGCGATCGATGAAGCGACCCCACACCTCGTATTCACCGCCGCTGCTGCCGAAGTCGAAGTCATCGAGGCCGAAGACGCGGAATCGTTCGGTTTCGCCGGGGTCGAGGCTGCCGATGGAGTCGGCTCGACCGCGCGCAAAGACGGCGACCTCGCGCAGGCGAATGTCGAGGTTGTTGGTGATCGTGCCCTCGATCGTGCCATTGCCGGTCTGCTCGTAGTCGACGGTGAACGGGTGTTCGTAGTTGTCGGTGGGGCCGACGGCGCCGACGAGACCGAAGTCGCCGGGGCCGACCGAAAGGGTGGACCGAAGGCCGCCGGCGCTCAGGCTCGTGGTCGGTCGAGATCGCGATGGGGTGCGGATCGGCGTCGCCGCGTTCCAGCTCGGCGGCGCAACCATGCCGATGTCGCCGCCGTTGCGGCTGTTCTGATACACGAAGGTGCGCGCGATTGCGCCGCCGTCGTTGAACTCGACGAGGGTCGCGTGAGCGGCCTGGGTGGAGTTGCGGATCGAGGAACCGGTGACCCAGGTGAACCCGGTGAACAACACCGCGGCGAGTGGCACCAACAACCAGAACAGTTGTGGGCGGCCGAAGGCGCGAAGTACGAAGTAGCCGATCGGGCCGACGAGCAGCACGTAGGACGCCAGCAGGATCAGGAGCCACCGCAGGCTGGGGAGCTCGAACCCGGCTTCGGTTTCGAGCGTCTCGGAGAGTCGTTGCTCGTTGGCCAGTGGGAAGCTGCTGCCCCCGCCTTCGAAGAACTCGATGCCGACCGATCCGTTGTCGATCGGGGTCGGGAGCAGCACTTGATCCCACTCGCCCGCGCCGAGCTGCGACCCGGTGAGCAACACTCGGCCTCGGCCGGCGCGGCTCCAGCCCAGATCGGTGGGTTGCCAGGGATCGGGCAATCCCGCGACCGGTGCGGCGACCTGATCGACGTAGAGGTGGCCACCGCGGTCGACCCAGGTGAGCAGGTTCTGGAGTTCCTCGGGCGCCATGGCGTCGAGGTCGCGGCCGCTGGCCGCGATCGAGTCGTACACCGCGAGGGCATCGGGGCCGGCCCGGAGAAGCTCGTCGCTGATCGGATGCAACCGAGCGCTGCCCGTACCCTCGACCGCGAGTCGGCTGGCTTCGGGAATCTCACGCCCGGATGCGAGCTGCGCCATCACGCCGACCAGCTCGAGTTCGCTGTCGTACCCGCCGTCGACCTCGACCGCCTCGATCACCTCGCCGTCGACCTCGAGTTCGACCGTGGCGTTCATCGCCTCCCACTGCGACGTGGAGATCACTGCGACGTACTGCTTGGAGGACGCACCGGGCACCTCGATGTCGACCTGTAGGCGCTCGGTGCGGCGCTCGACGCGGTTCTCGAAGATCAGCGTGCCGACCAGCAGCCGGTTGGCTTCGACCGTCACGGTGATCGGTGTGGGCTCACCCTGTTTGAACTGACCGTCGAGGCCGACCGTCGCGATGAGTTCGACCGCGCTGGAGTCGGGGTCGGGCCGAGGGCCGGTGCGCTGGTTCGTCTCGTCAGGGCGCTCGGGCTCGGTGACCGGTGGCGCTTCGGACGCCGGTGGCGCTTCGTCGATCGGCGGTTCGGGGATTGGTTCCGGCGCCGGCTCGGCCGGATCTTCGGCGACGTCGAATTCGGGTTCCTCGGCCGGCGGCACGTCGCCGTCGTCTTGGGCGTGCGCCGTCACCGCGGTGCCCGCCACCAGCCCGAAGGGCAGCAGCAGGCCGAGAAGGAGCCGAAGTATTCGGTATCGCACGTTCCTAGGACGTTTGCTGGCCGCCATTGGTTCCCTTCGGCGCACAAGGCGTGCGACTAAAACGGCGCGACTGGCCGAACGCGGTCGCAACGCAGGCCTCTGCAGTATCCCACCTGCGCCCCAGCCGCTGGGGGCACCCGAGGCCCGTACCGGTCAGACCAGGCTGAAACGCGGTGGTGTCCCGGCGGAGCGAACCACTCGGTCCAGGTCTTCGAGGTGGCCGAGGTGGGCCAGCACCGATCGCGCGGCCGGCCGGTGAAGTTCCGGACCGACATGGGTGTAGAGCACCGCGACCAGTTCGCCGATCGTGCGTTCGCCTTGCGCGAGCTGGTCGATGATCTGGCGTTCGCGCTCGAGGCGGTGATCGCGCAGCGACGTGACGAACGGGTGGGCGTTCGGGATCGGCGGGCCGTGCGTGGGGTAGTAGAGGTCTTCGGTCCGGCGCAGCACTTTGTCGAGGCTGTCGAGGTAGCTGGCCATCGACCCGTCGGGCGGCGGGATGATCGTCGTCGACCAGCCCATCACGTGGTCGCCGCTGAACAGGGCGTGCTCCGCCGTGAGCGCGAAACAGAGGTGGTTGGAGATGTGGCCGGGGGTGTGCACCGCAGTGACCGTCCAGTGGGGCGTCTCGATCGCGTCGCCATCGGCGATCGTTTCGTCAGGGACGAAATCGGTATCAGGCCGGTGCTTGCGAAGGTCGGCCTCAATCTCTTCCTCGGAGCGCGGGGCCTCTTCGTCACCGGTGGGCGGGGTCGTCGCCTCGTCGAGCTCGGGGAGATCGAAGAGGGCGTCGTCGGCTTCCTCGCTGACGGCTGCCGCGGGGTGCGGGCCGAAGCCGAACGTCGGTGCGTCGGTGTGGTCGGCCAACAAGATACGGCCGGGTGAGTGGTCGCCGTGGGTGTGCGTGATCAGCACGTGGCTGATCGTCTCGCCTTTTGTCGCGGCCAGGATGGCCGCCACATGATCGGGGTCGCGCGGGCCGGGATCGATCACCGCGACGTGGTCGCCATGGCCGATCAGGTACGTGCCGGTGCCCTTGAAGGTGAACTTGCCGGGATTGTCGGCCACCACCCGCCGGACGAGCGGCGACAGTTGATCGACGCGGCCATATTCGATGTCGAGCTCGGTGAGAAACGTGGGGCTCATCGCCGGCCAACCTAGAGGAGGGGCTACTGGTCTCACAGTTCTGCCCCCAC
>JABDJW010000243.1 GCA_013002375.1 Acidimicrobiales bacterium
CTTCGGCCACGACGAAGGTCAGATGGTTCTTCTCGACGTTCTCGGGTTGCAGCCAGTTGCGGGTGCTCTCGGCCCGATCGGCAGGGTCGAGCGCATCGAGCCCGTCCTGGTCGATGAGGCCGCGGTAGCCGACCTGCCAGGCGCGGGTGTGATACGCCGCAATCGCATCAGCATCTTCGGGGGTCGCGAATCGCAGCCGCATGCCGGCCACCCTAGGACTTCGCGCCATCTCGACATGCAGGAAATCCACTCAGGGGCGTATGGTCGGGTCTCGTCCAACCGCACCTGAACCAGCGAGCACCCATGCCCAATCCCGGCCTCCACATACCCGACCCCAGCAGCGACACCATGAACCTGGCGATGTCAGCGGAGGGCCGGCCGCTGTACGACGCGGTGGTGAAGTTCATCGCCGAAGAGGTCGACCCCATCACTGAGGAGTTCTACCAACTCGGGGCCGATCGAGAGAACCGGTGGAGTTACGCGCCCGGTCAGCTCGAGTTGCTCGATGGCGTCAAGGCCAGGGCGCGCGAACAAGGGCTCTGGAACTTCTTCCTCCCCGACGCCGAAACCGGCGAGGGCTTGACCAACCTCGACTACGCCTACATCGCGGCCGAGCTGGGCAAGAACCCGCTGGCGTCGGAGTGCCTCAACTGTTCGGCGCCCGACACCGGCAACATGGAGGTCCTCGAACGGGTCGGCACCCCCGAGCAGAAGGAGCAATGGCTCACCCCGCTGCTCAACGGCGAGATCCGCTCGGCCTTCGCCATGACCGAACCGAACCTGGCTTCGTCCGATGCCAAGAACATCGCGACCCGTGCGGTACTCGATGGCGACGAGTGGGTCATCAACGGCGAGAAGTACTACATCTCGGGCGCCGGCGATCCGCGCTGCAAGATCATGATAACCATGGTGCAGACCAACCCCGACGCTGCACCGCACCTGCGGCAATCGCAGATCCTGGTGCCGATCGACACCCCCGGGGTGAAGATCCTGGGCGGCATGCACGTCTTCGGCGAGGACGATGCCCCGCACGGTCACATGCACATCATGTTCGATGACGTCCGGGTGCCGAAGGAGAACATCCTGCTCGGTGAGGGCCGCGGGTTCGAAATCTCGCAGCTTCGGCTCGGCCCAGGCCGGATCCACCACTGCATGCGTTCCATCGGTGCCGCCGAGAAGGCGCTCGACCTCATGATCAAGCGGGGTATGACCCGAGACGCCTTCGGCAAGAAGCTGGCCCACCTGGGCAAGAACGTCGAGGTCATCGCCAAGGCCCGCATCGAGATCGAAGCCATGCGGCTGATGGTGCTGCGGGCGGCCAAGGCCATGGACACCATGGGCAACGCCGAGGCTCGGGTCTGGATCAGTGCGGTCAAGGCCATGGTGCCGGTCCGGGTCTGCGCCATCATCGACGAAGCGATTCAGATCCACGGCGCGACCGGCGTATCGCAGTGGACCCCGCTCGCCCGTCTCTACGCCGGGCAACGCACGCTGCGGCTGGCCGACGGCCCCGACGAGGTGCACTGGTTCGTCGTCGGCCGCAAGGAGATCGCCCGCTACGGCGACGACGAGCTCGAGCCCTACCGCTACGACGGCGCGATGGCCGAGGAGCTGTGGTCCTCGGGCAGCGGGTTCGAAGGCCCGTAGCCAGCGGAGGTTGCTGTGGACATCGCGATGACATTGCCGACGATGGTGCCGCACACGCGCGCCGACGTCTTGGCTTGGTGTCGGACCATCGACGACGGACCCTGGTCGAGCCTGGCCGTACCCGAACGCATCACGTACACCAGCCACGATCTGGTCGTGGAGCTCGCCGCAGCCGCCGCGCTCACCGAGCGGGTGCGGCTGTGGTCGACCATCGTCGTGCTGCCCGCGCACGATGCGGTCGACATGGCCAAGAAGATGGCCTCGATCGACGTGCTCAGCGGCGGCCGGCTCACCATGGGTATCGGTGTCGGTGGCCGCGAAGACGACTACCGGGCCGTCGGCGCCCCGTTCAATCGCCGCTGGGCCCGCATGGACGAGCAGGTCGCGACGATGCGCAAGGTGTGGTCGGGTGAACCGCCGTTCGAGGGCGCCGATCCGGTCGGGCCGCCGCCGGTGCACGGCGACATCCCGCTGGTCTCGGGTTCGATGGGCCCCAAGGCCATGGCCCGGGCTGCGCAGTGGGCCGACGGCGTCGACGGCCCGTGGACGATCACCGGCGGCACGGTCGGGCTGATCGAAGGGGTCGAGATGGTGCGTCAGGCGTGGCGCGATGCGGGCCGCGACGATCAACCCCACATCTCGACCAGTGCCTGGTACGCCTTGGGCCCCGATGCCGGTGATCGGCTGAAGGGGTACGCCTATGACTACCTGCGGATCTTCGGCCCCGACTTCGCCCAAGCCATGGCTGATCGCGCCAGTTCGAATTCCGCCGAAGCCCTGCGAGGCCTGGTCGAGGAGTGTGCGGCGGCCGGCATCGACGAATTGTTCCTCGTCCCGACGACCGCCGATGTCAGCGAAATCGATCGCACTCGCGACGCGCTCGGCGTCTAGCTACGAGCACAGCTCGATGTTCGTCGTCCGCGGTGAGGGGCCAGATATCGAGAGCATCTCGAAGTCGGCCGTGCTGTCGGTGTCGGTACAGCCGTCATTGATGCGGTGGAAGCTCTGGTCCAGGCGGCCTTTCAACTCGGGCAGCGCCGGCACGCCGCCACCGCCGCCGAGCTGGACGAAGTCGATCGGGAACGAATCGGCGATGCGTTCGATCAGGATCTCGCCGCCGTTGGTAATGCCGCCGCCGGCGTAGATCGCATCGGTGGGTCCGGTGTAGCTGGCGCCACCGATCACGAAGTGGTCGCCCGGCGCGAGCAGGACCGCAGGCAGGATGATCTCGACCCCCCCGTCACGGACCTGGTAATCGCTGAGCAGAATCGGACTCGCGGTCGGGTTGAACAACTCGAGGAACTCGTCATCGCCGCCGGCGGGACCATCGGTTCGGAACTCGCTGATCACAAGGTGGGTGGCGGGCGGTCCGAGCGGCACGATGGTGTCATCGCACGCGACCGGTGGAGAGGCGAAGTTCTGCGGGTTCACGGTGCCCGCTGCGAAGTTCCGCTTGAAGTCAGCGGAGTTGTCGTTGGTATCGATGCAGTTGCCCGAGGTGGCCAGGCGTCGCCGCTCGTAACTCTGCTCCCAGCCGCCAATCTGAACCAGCGGGGGCACACCGAGCCCTTCGGATATGAAGGCGGCCGGAACGCTGCCGTCGTGGCTACGTTCGCGGTTGCCGACGATGTCGACGTACTGCGTGCCGTCCCAAAGGCCGAGGCCGGTGGCCTTGTCCAGCGTCGCGGTGAACAACAGATCTTCGATGTTGTCGAGGACGTCGAGATCCGAGCCGGCCTCGACCAGGAGCAGCGAACGGCCCGGAGGCAGCGTATTGCCCCACGCGCCGGGCAGCGCGATTGTCTCCAACGGAGCGGTGTTGTCATCGTAGATATGGAGCTCCCAGCCGACGAGCGACTGCGAACTTTCGGTTCCATTGAAGAGCTCGACGAAGTTGCCTTTGCTGTAGGCATCATCGGTTGAGTACTCGCTGATCAGCATGTTGGGCGCGGCGAGGCCGAGCGAGGTGTTCGACTCGCCGACACTGCTGACCCGAGCCGGCACAGGATCGCTGTCCACGGTCGTCGGAACGCCGCCGCAGCGAGCGGCGGCGTTGCCGGTCGCGGTGCCTTCCCAGCAGGCGCTGTCCCTCGCGGACCCGCCGTCGGGCGACAGAGCCAGTGATCGTCCGTCGACGCCAGCCTCCACCCCCAAGTCGATCTCGTAGGCCGGGTTCCACAGCCCCAGGGTGGCGATGGGCGGGCGGCGGTTGATCTCACTGGCCGCGGCGTCCTTGTCACCCCAGGCCATGTAGGCGACGATGTCGCCGTTGTTGTCGAGCAACCACAGGTCGTCGCTGTCGTCGTCGAGCACCGAGCCGCTGCTGCCGATGTAGTACTCGTGGTCGGCGTTGGGCGCAGTGTTGTCCGGTGGTCCGAACGGCGGAGCATCGCCAGTCCAGATCACGATGGTCTCACCGTCGACGCTGTCGACCGATGGGAAGCCGGCCGAGATCCGCTGACTGGGGACGTCGATGTCACCGACGATCACGTTGCCGTCGGCGATCGTCCAGCCGGTCATATCGATCGGCGTGGGCGATCCGCTCACGTTCTTCAGCTCGATGAATTCCTCGCCGAACCCCAGCCGGCCATCGACCAGGACCTCGTTGAACGCGATCAAGCCGATTGCGGGGGACATGGTGTAGCCGGTCGTGACGGTGCCCGTCACCGGTGCGGTGTCGAAGTTCGCCGGCATGGCGACCTCGCGAATCCGGACCGTCAGTGAGTACGACGGGGTGGCGTCGAAGTCGAACTCGTCGGCGTCGGCGATGGTGATGAGGCCATCGCTGTCGATGGCGAACAGGCCAGCGGCATCCCCCGCGGTGATGTCGTAGGTGAGTCCGGCGGCTGGTGTGTCCACGTCGCTACCAGCGACCGAGCCGACCGTCGCGCCGTTGGGATCGGTATCGGAAATACTGAAGGCGGCGTCAGCGATCGTCGGGGGTTCGTTCACGTTGGTGACGTTGATGGTGACCGGGTAGGTGATCGGACTGGTGCCGTCGTCGATTTGAATCGTGAGGTTGTAGGTGGCGAGGGTCTCCGTGTCGAGCGGACCGTTGACGGTGATGATGCCGGTGTTGAGGCCGATGGCAAAGGCGCCACCGGTGTTGCCCGCGGTGATGGTGAAGTCGAGGGGGCTCGTTTCGGCGTCAGTGGCCACGACGGTCGTGACCACCGTCGTAGTCGCCGCGTCTTCGGGAATCGGTTTTGGTCCGACCGGTGCGGTGACGACCGGTAGATCGTTCAGCGGGTTGATGGTGACGTTGATGGTGCCGGTGCCGGTGAGGCCGCCGCCATCGGTGACGGTGTAGGCGATGGTCGCGGTAGTGGTCTCGGAGCCGTCGTGGGTGTAGCGGATGACGCCGCCGGGTTCGATGGTGGCGCCGCCGTTGGTGACGGTGTCGATGCTGGTGATGGTGAGGGTGTCGCCGTCGGGGTCGGTGTGCAGCGCTCGTAGGTCGGTGGTGTCGGCGGTGGCGCCTTCGTCGAGGGTGAGGGTGGTGGTGGCGTCGACGGGTGCTTCGTTGACGTCGGTGATGTTGATGGTGACCGGGTAGGTGACGGGCGCCGTGCCGTCGTCGATCGCGATCGTGAGGTTGTAGGTGGCGAGGGTCTCGGTATCGAGCGGACTGTTGACGGTGATGATGCCGGTGTTGAGGCCGATGGCAAAGGCGCCTCCGGTGTTGCCGCCGGCGATCGTGTAGTCCAGCGACGCGGCTTCGGCGTCGGTGGCGACGACGGTGGTGACCGGGTCGCCGAGGGCGGCGTTCTCGGGGACCGATTGGGGTCCGACGGGTGCGGTGACATTCGGGAGGTCGTTGAGCGGGTTGATGGTGATGTTGATGGTGCCGGTGCCGGTGAGGCCGCCGCCATCGGTGACGGTGTAGGCGATGGTCGCGGTAGTGGTCTCGGAGCCGTCGTGGGTGTAGCGGATCACGCCGCCGGGTTCAATGGTGGCGGTGCCGTTGGTGACGGTGTCGATGCTGGTGATGGTGAGGGTGTCGCCTTCGGGGTCGGTGTGGGCTGGCCGTAGGTCGGTGGTGTCGGCGGTGGCGCCTTCGTCGAGGTTCAGAGTGCTGACCTCGTTCGAAGGCGCTTCGTTGGCGTCGGTGATGTCGATGTCGATCGTCGCGCTGGTGGTGTCGGTGCCGTCGAAGATCGTGATCGTCAGTTGCTCGAGGGGCGCCGTCTCGGCATCGAGGAGCAAGGGGTTGACCATGGTGATGACGCCGGCCGGACCGACGGTGAACGCCCCACCGCTGCTGTCGATCACCAGGGTGACGACCGGCGGGCCGCCATCGACGTCGGCGATACCGACAATGCCGACGATGGTCCCGGGCGCGGCTGATTCACTGACGGTGAGAGACGCCGGGACAACCGTGGCCGGGTCGTTCACTGCGGTGATGGTGATGTCGAACGTTGCGACGCTGGTGCGGTCGATTCCGCCGAAGTCCGTCCCGCCATCATCGACCAGCACAACGTTGACCGCGCTGACCCCGGTTGCATCCGTCGCCGGTGTGAAGCTCAGGGCGCCGCTCGAGTCGATCGTCGGCGCGACCGCGAACAGCGACGGATCCGCGGTGGTCACGACGAAGCTGAGCGTCTGGGCCGATTCGTTCGCCGGGCCGGCAACCGGTGAGCCCGCCCACGGTGCGCTGTAGGCCGGGCTGTCCTCGGCGACGGTGACCGATACCCCCGGCGCATAACTGGGGGCATCGTTGATCGCGGTGACGGTGAGGCTCACCGTCTGGTTCGTGCAATCGCCGTCGTCGTCGCAGACCGTGACCGTGACCGTGTCCGGGCCGTTGGCGCCGGGGAACGGCGTGTAGCGAACCTGGCCGGCGACCACCGTCGCGGATCCGATCAGCTGGCCGTCACCGGCGACGACGGCCAGCGATGATGCGTCGATCGTGCCGTCGCTGTCGGTCGCTGTGGCCAGTACATCCAGGTCGACGGGGGTGTCCTCGAATGTCGACGTGATCGTCATCGCGATCGTCGGCGGCACGTTCGCTGGTGGCGGAGGAGGTGGAGGAGGCGGTGGCGGTGGGGGAGGTGGTGGCGGGGGAGGTGGAGGCGGAGGGGGTGGCGTCGCCGCAATCACCGTCAGACGCAGTACGCCTTGGGTGACGGCCCCGGAGGCATCGGCGACGTCGTAGGTGATGTCGTAGTCGCCCGCGCTGGCCGGCGCGACGACCTCGAGTTGGTTGTCGACAATGCTGACCGAGCCGCCCGGCAGCGGGCCAACCGCGATGATGCGCAGGGTGGCGTCGTCGACGTCGGAGTCGTTCTCCAGAACGTCGACGGTGATCGGCACGCCGGCCACGACCGATGCCGCGTCCGCGCCGACGACCGGCGCGTCGTTCGTGGCCCGTACCGACACGGTGATCACGTCGGTCTCGCAAAGGTCGATGTCCCAGCAGGCCTCGATCGGGATGGTCGCCGAGCCGGCGTAGTCGGGTGGCGCGATGAAGACGATGGAGTTGTCGCTCTGGCGTTCGGCGGAGCCGATGCTGGCCGACCCGACCCGTAGTTCGATGATGCTCTCGTCGGACAGCTGCCCGGGCGTGATCACGATGGCTTGGTCCTCGATGGCCTCGACGTCGAGATTCGAGAAACCAGGGGCGAACGCGATCGTTTCGGGCGGCACCCCGATGGTCGTAGGCGGAGCTGCCTGCTCGATGGTGGGGACCTCGACCGGTTGCGGAGTCGGAGCGACCGCGGCGATGCCGACAACTGCCGCGGTGGCTGCAGTCGAGGCGGCAGTACCCGCGGCGCCACCCAGGGAACCGAACGGTATGCGGCCCAGGATCGGCGCCTGGGTGATCCACGAGAACGGCCCCATGGCAAGCCGCAGCTCGCCGATCGAGATGTTCAGAAAGGCCCGCACGACCTCCGGGTCGAACTGGGTGCCCGCGCAACGGGCCAACTCGGCTCTCGCGTCCTCGGGAGGCATGGCCGCCTTGTACGACCGGATGGACGTCATCACATCGAACGCATCGGCGACGGCGACGATCCGGCCGGATCGTGAGATTTGCTCGCCGGCCAGCCCGTACGGGTAGCCGTTGCCGTCCCACCGCTCATGGTGCTGGGACGCGGCGTCGGCCCACTCGCCGAGCCATTCCCGGAGTGGCTCGACCATTTCGCCGCCGTACTCGGGGTGGCGCGACAGGATCGCCCACTCGTCATCGCTGGGCCGGCCCGCACTGTTCAGGATCTCCGCCGGTACGTACAGCTTGCCGACGTCATGGATCAGCCCGGCCCAGTGCAGCTTGTGCAGCTCCTCGGGCTCCAGATTCATCTCCTCGCCGATCATCAACGTGTACGCCCGGACCCGTTCGGTGTGGCCGCGCGTCTTGCGATCGTGGCTGTTCAGCGATGTCGCGAGGGCCAAGAGATGCTCGGCGGCCTCGTTCGGGGCATGCGGCTGGGCCAGGTCGGCCGAGTCGACCTGACGTTGCAGTTGCCGCACGGTGTTCGTGCGCATGGCGGTCTTGAATCGTGATGGCGCCTCGTCGGGAAACAGAAGCGAAAGGCGAAACAACGCGGCGAGGGGAAGGAGCCGCCGGGTGACGCGCTCGGTGCCGATCAACACCGCGGTCGCGGCCGCAGTGAGAAGTATCCACCACGGGATGATCCTCTTCCACCCATTGGGCGCGGGGATCACCTTGGAGATCTGCCAGACGAAGATGATCGACACGACGATCGGTATGAGCACCGCGAAGAACCGAATCGTGGACGCGAGCCAGCGGCGCTCGGCCCAGCCGGCATTTGCGGTCTTGGTCGTCGTCTCTGTCCGTACGGCAGTCATCGCGAAAGGGAAACGGCAAGCGCATTGCCGTTGTCTTTCAATCGGCCGCTTCGGCGCCGTGTTAATGGTATGGCCAGAGATTCAGCAAGGAAAAGCATGGAAAAGGCACAAGACTTGCTGTGGTACGACTTACTCGGCCGGAGCAGCTCGTTCGGTTCTCGTCGGGACGCGTCGGTGGAGCGCCCGCCCGGCGAGCCAGAGTCGACCGCTGATCGCGCTGGGGGCAATCCACGTCGTGTCGATCTGGTCGACGGCGCCGAACCGGTACTTGTAGGGCTCGGCGCCGCGGAGCAGGTCGAAGCGCGTTGCGCCCGCGGCCCGGGCGTCACCGATGGCTTGGGCAACGAGGACCGTCCCGAGGTTCAGGTCGGCGAGATCGGGCTGCCACCCGCTCTGGTAGTAGGCGAATGTCGAGCCGGCCCAGAAGCCGTAGAGCATGCCGACGATGTCGGCGTCACGACGGGCGACCACGAGCCCAGGGCCGAACTGGTCGGTGGCGGCAGCGGCCAGCTGTGCGTGAAAAGCGAGCAGGCTGTCGTCGAACGAAGTCGACCGATCCGCCATGTTGCTCCGGGTGGCATGCAGGGCGAACAAGGTGCGGAGATGCGCTTCGGTGACCGATCCCGGCGGAATCGTCTCCAAGGAGATTCCGGCCGCTTCGACCTTGCGTCGGTAGGCGCGCAGCTTCTTGCGAAAGCTCTTGGATGGGCCGGCGTCGCCGGTGAGGTCGATCGCCGGGCAACGGGTCTCTTCGAGGAGTTGAGCACGGGGGGGAATCAGTCCGGCGTGTTCGGCCGCCAGGTTCGGTAGCAGGAGCGTGTCGGATCCGGCGATGGATCGCATCCAATCGGCGACCTCAGGGACGATCGCCGGGTCGCAGGCCCAGCCGGTGTGATCGGCCGCGCCGACGCCGGTTCCGGCCAACCGCCATGTGGTCATCGGCAACCGTGCGATGCGATGGAGGTGGGCCTGACCGCGCGCCAGGGCTGCGAAACCGGTCAGGCGATCGCCGTCGTACCAGCCGTGGGCGGTGCCGACCGGTTGATCGGCCGCGTGCTCCCACCAGGCGGCGAGCCAATCGTGGGAGCGGAAGTACACGCCGGACTCCATCGCCTGGCGGTTCAGCTCGTCTCGCAGTCCGTCGTCGGCGACCGCTCGGGCGAGTGACCAGGAACGGTGCCGGCCAGACGGGCCGGTCGTGGAGTCCAACGGATTCGGGCGGGCATGCGAGCGGTAGAGCTTGGCCATCCCGGCTGCACTGACTTCTTCGGTGAAGGTCGACTCGAATCGGCGACGAGCGGCTTCGATGTGTGGATCCGGGGCGTCGTCCAGCACCGCGAGGACAGCGGCGGCGAACGCATCGGTGTCGAAGGGCTCGACGAGGTGAGCATGCCCACCGGTGACCTCGCGAATCACGTCGATCCCGAAGCTGACGATCGGGGTCTCGAGGGCCATCGCTTCCACCACCGAGCCTCCGAGACCTTCGTACCGAGACGGAAAGCAGAACACGTCAGCGGCATTGTGGAGTTCAGCCACGTCGGTGCGGGCGCCGAGGATACGGATGTTGCTGCTCAGCCGGTTCTTCGAGATGGCGGCGGTGATCGATCGGGTTGCCGTACCGTCCCGCCCGGCGAGGAGGAGCTGCGCGTCCGGGTACTCGGCCACCACCTTGGCCAGGGCGTTGAGGAGTAGATCGTGGCCCTTCTGGGGCTCATGGCGAGCGACATGCAACAACACCGGCGTGGTCGGGCCGATGCCAAGACCGCGGCGAGCCTCGGCTCCCCGCTCTTCGGAGCGGCGACCGAGCCGGGCCGCGGCGCGACCCCGGGGAACGACCGTGATCCGGGCCGGTGGCACGCCGAGCTGGGCCGAACCGTGTCTCGCGACGGCTCGAGTCAGGGCATGGACGTGGGTGGCCGCACCGACCACCTTTGATTCGAACCGCCGGACAAGCTCCAACCGGCGGGGAGAAGGGGCGACCGCTCGCGCCGCGTCGTCGTATTGCATGTTGACCAGGCTCACGAGCGAGGGGACGCCTCGGCGCCGGGCTGCGGCGACGGCGAGTAGCTCGCCGTCGAACAGCGTTCCATGCACGATGTCGGGTTGGAAGTCGTCGACGATCCCCACCAGCTGCCGCAGGCGTTGGGCTCGGTGGCCGGTGATCATGCTGAAACGCGCCCCGCGGTATTCCAGCTCGGGACGCAGGGCGGTGTCGGTCTCCTCGAACAAGGTGACGACGTGAAAGGTGAAGCCGGAGCCTTGGAGCTGGTCGAGCATGCCGACCGTTGAGACTTCGGCACCACCGTGGTCGGTCAGCCGGTTGATCACCAGGAGGACGCGGACCATCAGTGCCCGCCGATCGCAGTGGACAGCCGGCCGCGCGGAAGCACGAGGGCCGGTTGCGGCCGTCGGATCGTGAGCGGGCCGAACCGGATGCCGCGCACCAGGTGGGCGGGGCGGTAGCCGGCTCGTTCGTGGGCAATGACGCTGGGCCGGTTGGTCGGATCGACCATCGTGTGCACGACCTGTCCCGCTTCGGCGGCGTACTGCCGCGCCGCGACGAGGAGCTCTCGACCCAGGCCAAGACCTCGGGCGGCTGGGTCCACGAGGAGTTGGTGGCCGTACATCCCCAGCGGCGAAGGTTTCGAGGCTGATCCGAAGTGCGGGTCGCGATGGGCGGTCGGGCAGAGCCAGAACACGCCGACCGGAGCGTCCTCGTGCCACGCGACGAGCGCGACGTCGCCGGCGGCGATCCGCGGCGCGGCATCGGATGCGAGCAGGTCTCGCTCGGCCAGGTGTTGGAGCGCGGGCCCGTCGGCGACGCCGACCCGGTCGGCTTCACGCGTGCAGAGCGGACGATCGCCGACGAAGGTTTGGAGGGTGAACGAGCCGACCGTCATCGGGCACCCACCAGCCGGCGAACCGTGCGGTGGCGAGCTTCCGATGCCCGCGAGAGCCATGGCCGCCATCCATGGAGCACGCTCCGCAGGTAGCTGGGTGCAGCGGTATCGCTCATGCGCAAGCGGGAGATGATCGGGGGTCGTTGGAGCGATGCCACCCGTTCGACCGGCCGGCGGTTGGCTCGATGATCGAAGAGGGCGGCGAGCGAGTACCCGAGCGTCCCCAGCAACTCGTTCGCGGCAGGTGTGGCGTGGCCGTTGGGGTAGGCGAACAGGCGAAGCCGGTCGTCGCCGACAAAGGCGTCGAGCCAGGCGTCGGCCTCGACGATCTGACGTTCCTGTTCGGCCGCGTCGCACCGGTCGAGCATCGGATGATCAAGGGTGTGATTGCCCAAGGACAGGCCGGCGTCTTGCCAGCGCTGCAACTCGGCCTCGGTTGCGACCCGACCGCTCAGCTCGGTCCGGGTAGGCCGATCGAGGTGTTCCCACAATCCGGCGACGCGGGTGCGGCGATCGGCATCGGCCATGGCCTTGAACGTGCGGAGCGGTTGCTCCGATGCTGCCTCGACGACGTCCCACCAGAACGGCAGCCGTTGCTCGACCAGCGCGGGACAGACGAACATCGTCGCGGGGAGATCACGGGTGCTGAGAAGCGGCAGCGCAGTCTCGACGACCGAACGATGGCCGTCGTCGAAGGTGATCCAGACCGCATTGGGTGGAAGCGCGACCTCGCCGGCAAAGTCGGCGACAACCTCGGTTGCGCTGACCGGATGCCAATCAGCGACGAGGAGATCGAGGTGGGCCGCGAACGAAGCCGGATCTTCGATGCCGTGGTACGCGAGGACGCGCAGGCGACGGGAGAGAGCCATCGCGTCCTATCGGCGGCGGGGGCCCGGGGCTGAGTCGTTTGGCCCAGTCGCGCGGTTCGTCCGGCTTGCGCCGGTTTGGCGGGTTTGGCTGGTTACCAGGGTTGTCAGGCAGCCCGGTGGCCGACCACGATGAAGCCATGGGTCGTCTTGCTTCGGATCATCAGCAGTTTCTGGACGCGGCCGTCGCCGAGGCTGAGGCCGGCCGAGCCGCCGGCGGCATCCCGATCGGATCGGTGTTGGTCATCGAT
>JABDJW010000374.1 GCA_013002375.1 Acidimicrobiales bacterium
TGCTCGACGAGCTGCTCGACCTCGCGTCGGCCGGCATCGCCGAGATCGCGGCTGCGCAACGTGCGCTGCTGGAAACCCCACCGGCGGCCCGCTGATGCAGCTGGTGTTGGCCAGCGCCAACCCCGACAAGGTCGCCGAGATCAAGCACGTCATGGCCGGCGTGGCCGAACTCGAACCGCGGCCGGATTCGGTGCCCGACGTCGTCGAGGACGCCGACACGCTGGAGGGCAATGCCCGCCTGAAGGCGGAGGCGATCTGTTCGGCGACCGGCCAGGCCGCGGTCGCCGACGACACCGGCCTCGAGGTCGATGCCCTCGACGGCGCGCCCGGTGTTTACTCGGCCCGCTTCGCGGGGGAGGACGCAACCTACGGCGACAATGTCGACAAGCTGCTCGCCCTGCTGGCCGGTGTTCCCGACGACAGGCGCACCGCTCGGTTTCGGACCGTGGCCCTGGTGCGGTTCCCCGACGGTTCGGAAGTGATCGCCGAGGGCGCGGTGGAGGGAGCGATCTCGTTGGCGCCGGCCGGCGACGGCGGGTTCGGGTACGACCCGGTGTTCGTGCCGGTCGAGGGCGATGGCCGGAGCTTCGCCCAGATGGGCGATGAGAAGCACCGCATCAGCCATCGCGGCCGGGCCTTTCGGGCCCTGGCTGCGGCGCTCCGCGACGGCGGTGCTTCCGCGTAGCCTTCGGGTCGTAGCCCGCTGATCAGCCGTATGTGGCGTCGGTGACGATGTCGTCGATCACCGTGATGTTGACCCGATCCTCTTGGTAGTCGAGGGTGACGGCGAAGTCCTCGCCGTCGCGGTGCACGACCCGCAACGGAACGTCGTTCTCGTCGGCCAGCGCCTCGGCGTCGGCTTCGCTGAGCCCGATGTAGTCGGTGGCCTTCTCGGCGGTTTTGCCCTTGGGGCCGGGTTCGGGCGCGGTCGTGGTCTCGACCGGCGTGGTGGGCGGGGTAGTCCCTGGGTTCTCGCCGGGTTCCGAGGCGTCGCTGCCGCAGGCGCCGAGCGTGAGCATCGCGGCAAGGAGCACGACCGTGCCGTGTTTGGTGGGGGTGAACGGTGAGAATCGCATGGGATCTCCAGGTTATTCGGGGCCAGGGTTGGGGAGATGGCAATGGGTGAGACGATCCCCACCCACCGGCTGGTTCCCACCAACCATGACCATCCCCGAAGGGGCCCGAGCGGAGCGGGAAGCGCCGTGGGACACCGGTGCGGGAGCACCATCCCCGAAGGGGCCCGGGCGGAGCGGGAAGCGCCGTGGGACACCGGTGCGGGAGCACCATCCCCGAAGGGGCCCGGGCGGAGCGGGAAGCGCCGTGGGTCACCGGTGCGGGAGCACCATCCCCGAAGGGGCCCGAGCGGAGCGGGAAGCGCCGCGCGGACAGCGGCCGCACACGAACACTCGTCGCCGGAGGCGACGGTGTTTCGTGCGGACGGGGGGATTTGAACCCCCACACCCTTTCGGGCACCAGGACCTAAACCTGGCGCGTCTGCCAATTCCGCCACGTCCGCATTGTTGGGTAGCTACACCGTATTCGGTTGTCAGAGAGGGTTGACCGTTCGGTCAGACCATTTCGCCGCGGCCGACGATGACCTTGTCGATCAGGCCGTAGTCGCGGGCTTCTTCGGCGGTGAACCAGCGGTCGCGATCGGAGTCCATCTCGATCTGTTCGACGGTCTGGCCGGTGTGGAAGGCGATCCGTTCTTGCAGCAACTGCTTGGTGTAGGCCATCTGCTGGGCCTGGATGTCGATGTCGGTGGCCTGGCCCCGCACGCCGCCGAGCGGCTGGTGCATCATGATGCGGGCGTGGGGGAGGGCGTAGCGCTTGCCCTTGGCGCCGGCGCACAGCAGGAACTGGCCCATCGAGGCGCCGAGCCCCATGCAAATCGTGCCGACGTCGGGGGTGACGAACTGCATGGTGTCGTAGATCGCCATGCCCGCGGTGACCGAACCGCCGGGGGAGTTGATGTACAGCCAGATGTCCTTCTCGGAATCCTGGCCCTCGAGGTACAGCAGCTGGGCGGTGATGTAGTTGGCGATTTCGTCGTTGACGTCGGTGCCGAGGAACACGATGCGTTCCTTGAGCAGCTGACGGTAGATGTCGGTGCGGCCCGCCATTTCGGCGAGATCGGTTGCCATGTGGGGAATCATCTCCATGGGTCGAGGCTATCGGTTCCGGCCCGGGCTTTGGTTCCCCAGCGGCTGAACAACGCGGGGTCCTCCAGTTCGGGGGCCGCCGCGCCGATACTTGGGTATGGCCCGAGCGCGCGACTACCTCCTGGCCCTGCTGGCCGTCGTCATCATGGTCGCGGTCACCCTGCTGCTCTAGTTGCCGGCGAGGGTTCGGAGGTTCTCGATGGCGTGGTCGAAGCCGGCCTCGTCGTTGAAGACCGCGCTGCCGGCCACGAACGCGTTGGCGCCCGCGGACGCGGCCGCCTCGATCGTGCCGGCGCCGATGCCGCCGTCCACTTCGAGATCGATGTCGAGGCCCCGCTCGTCGATCATGGCCCGCAGCTCGGCGATCTTGGGTTCGACCGACGGCAGGTATTTCTGCCCGCCGAAGCCGGGGTTGACCGTCATCAGCAGCACGATGTCGCAGAGGTCGAGCACGTGTTCGATCGTCGACAGCGGCGTGGCCGGATTGAGCACCGCACCCGGGCGGGCGCCGAGGTCGGCGATCAGGGCCAGCGTGCGGTGCAGGTGGGTGCACGCCTCGACCTGCACCATCACCGTCTCGCACCCGGCGTTGACGTAGTCGGGCAGCAGCTTGTCGGGTTCGACCACCATCAGGTGCGCTTCGAACGGGATCGACACGTGCGGGCGCAACGACTTGATGATCGGCGGCCCGAACGTGAGGTTGGGCACGAACACGCCATCCATGACGTCGAGGTGGATGCGATCGGCGCCGGCCTTCTCGAGCTCGATACAGGCCTCGCCGAGTCGAGAGAAATCGGCGGGCAGAATCGAAGGGGCGATAGCGACGGAACGAGCCATGGTGCGACTGTACCGAGCGCGCGTCGCTAGGCCGGGCACTCCGCTGGTTCGGCCGACTCGAAGAGCTCGACGATCGAGTCGATATTGCCGCCGCCACCGTTGAAGGCAACGACGAGGTCGAGGTCAGGAAGCACCGCAATGCCTTGTCCGTAGAGGCCGGTGGCCTGGAACCGAGGATCGTCGCCGCCGCCCCGCAAGCGCCACCACTGCCCGGCGTACCGGGGGTAGACAGCGCTCCCCGCACGGACGTAGTCGACCCAGTGCCGGTCGAGGAGTTGCCGATCGTCCCAAACACCGCCGCGGAGATAGAGCAGCCCGAGCTTGGCGAATTCCCTGG
>JABDJW010000415.1 GCA_013002375.1 Acidimicrobiales bacterium
GGTCGAGGTTGGACGACGTGGCCATCGGCGGCGGCCACCGAGTCACAGAGCCCGGCCACGTCGTAGGCGAAGGAAGGGGTACCGAGTCGGGCCGCTTCGTCGACGACCAGACCCCAGCCCTCGCGGACCGACGTGACGAGCTGAGCATGGGCGTTGGCCACGATCCGCCGCTTCTCGGCCGCACTGACGAAACCGTGAGCGACGACATGATCGCCTCGCCGGGCCAGGCCGGCTCGCAGCGGACCGTCGCCGACGAGGTGGATCTCGAGATTGGGAATGAACTGGCGGGCGATCTCGACCGCACGCACCGCGTGGTGGGGTCGCTTGTTGGCCGCCATCCGGCCGACGAACACGACGGTCGGGTTGGATGGGGCCACCTGGGTCGGAATCTGGTCGGCATCCGGAGCGATACCGACCGGCACGACGCTGACCCGCTGGAGGCCGTTGTCGACCAACGAAGCGCGGCTGGAATCCGAGATCGTCATGACCGGCACGTGGCGCATCGATCGCAACCAACGAGGCTCGAGCACATAGCGGCCGAGCAGGGCAGCCGGGAGGGGCATTTCGAAGAACCACACCTCGCGGGCGAGCTGATGCATCAACGCGACAACCGGCACGCCGGTGACCCATCGGTGGCAGCCGAAGGGGCGGGTGTTCACCTCGTCGATGACCAGATCGAATCCGGCGTCGGCGCCGACCTCCCGCCACCATCGACGGGCTTCGCGGTAGACGCCGAAGCGGCTACCGCCCCGGACGTAGCGCACGCCGTCGGCGTGTTCCTCGGCGGGACGACCATCGACCGCACTGGAGAACAGGGTGACGTCGTGACCCCATTGGGCCCATCGCTGCAACACCTGTTCGGTGAAGACCTCGGCGCCGCCACTGGCCGGGTGGGCCAGGTCGCGCCAGTTGAACAGTGCGATCTTCATGCCGAAACTCCGATCGAAGGGGCCGAGGGCGATGCGGCACCGGCGACAACCGCCGACGGTGCCTGACCGGCGCCCCGCAGCCGGAACGAGAACCGCACCAGTTCGACGAACGTGCCGAGTACCGCCCTGAACCCGATCGTCGAGTTCCGGTTCTCGAGCAGGACGATCGGCGATTCGACCACATGGCGCCAGCCGTGGGCGGCTCCGATGGCCAGGAACTCGAGATCGAACAGGTAGCCGGTCTCGCGGGTGCGGGGCAGCACTTCGGCGACCATCGGCCGCCGGAACAGCTTCACGCCGACCTGGGTGTCGCTGACCGAGATGTTGAACATCCAGCGGATGAAGAACTGACCGGCGGCGGACACCACCCGGCGAGCGCGGCTCGTCGTGACCACCGAACGGCGGTGGCGCTTCGAACCCACGACCGCGTTGGCCTGGAACTGCTCGAGCTCTCGATAGAGCGACTGCAGGTGGCGCGGATCGAGATCACCGTCACCATCGATGAAGCCGATCACCTCGCCCTGGGCGACCTGCATCCCGGTGCGCAGCGCGGCACCCTTGCCGGCGTTGGGCGTCTGGCGAATCACCCGAACGTTGGCCAGACCGACCGCTTCGGCGAGCTCGGCCGTGGCATCGCGCGAGCCGTCGTCGACGACGATGATCTCGCTCGTCACCAGGAGCTCGTCGAGCGAGGTCGCGATCTGGCGAAGGGTCGTCGCCACGTTCGCTTCTTCGTTGAAGGCCGGCACCACGATCGACAGATCGAGAGTCGCCGGGCCGAAAGGACCGCTGCTGACCGGTGGGTTGGTGAAGCGAATGAGCGGGCTGGCGGTGAGCAACCCGGCAACCAGGATTGCGGCCAACACGACCAGGGAGAGGGCGGCCGATCCGGTGACGAAGTGCCCGCCCACCAATACCACACCGACGCCGATCCAGGACGCGTTGGCCCGCAGAATCGAACCCTGGGCCAAGTGGAAGTTCAACACCGCGTTGAGAAGCGCGGCCCAGAGCGCGGCGACCGAGAGCGACGCGAGGGTTGCGCTGGAGAGCGCGTACGACTGGCCCAACACCCGCTCGAGCAAGGTCTGGCCGACGAGCAGGACGGCGCTGACCGACGCCAGGCCGACCACGAGGCTGGACAGCATCGAATCGAACAAGGCCTCGCGAGCGGCTCGCCCCGGAAGGGCATATTTGGGCAGGGCCGCGGTGACGATCGATTGCGGCACGTAGAGCACGGTTCGGGCGGCCAGTGCGGCGGCGGCATACGCTCCGGCTTCAGCCGCGACGAACTGATGGCGGGCCAACAAGGTGTCGACCCCGACCACGAGCCAGAAGCCGGCGAAGGCAGCAGCACCACCGACCAGCTCGCCGAACCGGATGCGCAGATCCCACGCGACCGAGTCGGGCTGTGGGGCGCGCCGGCAGGCCATCCACAACCAGATGGTCGTGACGGTCTCGGAGACGAGGATCACGGCGAGCGCGGTGGCTGCGCTCGGTCGCACGGCGAGCACGAGGGTGCCGCCGATGATGCGCAACAGCACACCGGCGACGAGTACCGCAGCGAGCGGGCCATACTGCTCCCGGCCGAGCAGAACGGCACGGGGCACGAGGCTGCCGAGCGCGGGCACGAAGAACAAGCCGACCAACAGCGGCGCGGCGATGCCGTCCAGTTTCAGATACGAGCCCATCACGGGCCCGGAGAACACGATGGCCGACGCCACGACCAGCCCGGCGGCGACAAACTGCAGCAACGCAGGCCCGTAGCGAACCCGGCGGCCTTCCCGATCGATGCGGGCCACCTCGGCGGTGAGCGCCACCTGGATCGCCCCGGCCGGTACGGCCAAGGCCAGCAGGATCGTCATCAGCGCACTGAGCGATCCGTATTCGTCGGAGCCGAGGAGCCGGCCGGCCAAGAGGTGGAACACCACGTTGCCGCCGGCGACTGCAACCAGGCCGACGACGAGCGCCAGCGGGCCACTCCCCTGCTTCGGCGCGAAACGCCGGCGGGGTGTGCTCGGGGTCGAATCGGTCTCAGCCGATTGCGGGTGATCTGTCCAGGGATGCACGATGCAGGTTTTCTGTCGTCGTCTCCGCTCGGAGGAACCGGGTGAGCTCAGCCGAAGCTGGGCGACCCGATCCCTCCGGCGGGAACGAACCAATGGGGGGAATCAGTCGTTGCGGGTGCGGCGACCGATGAGGATCAGGACGATGCCGGCCAAGCCGAGGGCCGAAGCCACGGCCGTCGTGGCCCAGATGGTGCGGCCGGTGAGGGCCAGGTTCTGGCCACCGTCGTTGTTGCCGGTGTTGGTGGTCGTCGCGGTGGTCGTCGTGGTCGACGAGGCCGGAGCCTGCACCGTCAGCGTCACACCGAGCACCTGCGTGCCGGAGCCCGAATCACAGCTGGCGATCATGAGCACCGAACCCGAGAGGGTCGGCGGCACGGTCACCGTGGTGATGAAGTCGCCATTGACGTCGGAGGTCGTGCTCCCCAGCAGGGTGCCGTCGGCCTCGATGCTCACCGGCTCGCCGGGGGCACAACCGCCACCGGAAACCGTGATCACGCCACCGGCGGTCGGAGCGTTGGTTCTGGCGGCCAGGGCGCCGGTCACCAGCGGCTGGACGTTCAGCGTGGCGCTCAGCACCTGGCTGCCGCCACTGGCGGTGCCACAGGTGGCGTCGACCACAACGGTCGAGTTGCCGGTCGTCAGCGGCACAACCATCGCCGCATTGAAATCGCCGGACGCGTCAGCCGTTGCCGTGGCGACGGTACCGAGACCGTCGATGGTGATCGTCACCGTGCCGCCGGGGGCACAACCGCCACCCGAGGCGGTGATGGTGTCACCGGCGGTCGGCGACGAATCGGACACGGTGAGCGTGCCGGTGGTCACCGGGTAGTCCTGGGCGTAGGCCCGCATGGTCAAAAGAAGTGTGCAGGCCATCAGCACGACGGCCGCCACACCCATCCGTCGAGTCTTCATGGTGTCCCTCGTTTGGTGAGAAGTCGGTTCGAAGACGGCCCCACGACGGGATCGTCTCGATTCCTATCGGGCGCAGTGACGGCGCCGTTAGCAGTTCTCCGCTGCCGCGGCCTCACCCCGACCTCACCTCAGGCGAAAAAGCAACGAACCCACCCGCCCCGTCAGGGCGAATGGGTTCGAAATGACCGGGCGGAGCTCCGTCAGGCGGTGGCGCGATCCTTCGCGACCTCGTCGAGGGCCTCGTATTCGGTGGCGGTGTCGACCCAGTCTTCGAACTGGATGACGCCGATGTCGGTGAACCGGTCGCGCAACCAGCCGTCGCCGGCGTCGAGGATGCCGAGCTTCTTGCAGTTGGGCACGATCTTGGAGAACAGCAGCTGCTGGAAGACCTTCATCTCTTCGGGCATGTTCAGCTGGTACTCGACCATCTGCTTCACGTCGACGCCGAAGCCTTCCCACATCTCCTGGCGCATGAATCGATCGCGCATACGCAGGGCGGCCTCGAACGCGAATTCCTGCCGCTCCCGGATCTCCTTGGCGTTGAGGTTCTCGTAGAACTCCTGCAGCGAGAGCACGCCGAACGCCACGTGGCGGGCCTCGTCGCTCATCACGTAGCGCAGCAGCTTCTTGAGCAGGGGCTCCTTGGTGGTCTGGTGCATGAAACCGAAGGCGGCCAGGGCCAGCCCCTCGACCATGATCTGCATGCCCAGGTAGGTCATGTCCCACCGGCTGTCGTTGATGATGTCGTCGAGCAGCAGGCCGAGGTGCACGTTGCACGGGTAGATCCCGCCGTCGAGCTTGGTGTCGAGGTACTGGGCGAAGACCTCGACGTGGCGGGCTTCATCGACCACCTGCGTAGCGGCGTAGTACTTGGCGTCGATCCAGGGCACGGTCTCGACAATCTTGGCCGTGCACAGCAACGCGCCCTGTTCGCCGTGCATGAACTGGCTGAGGCTCCACTTGAACGATTCGATTTCCACCTGGTTCCACTGGTCGTCGCTGAAGCCGTAGAGCGGCGATTCGGGGCTGTCGGCGAAGTAGGCGACCTCGGCGGGATCCGGCTCGTTCGCCAGCTCGTCGAGATCGACATCGATGGACCAGTCGAGGTCGGTCTGGCCGTTCCACTGCGAGGTCTTGGCCTTCTCGTACAGCTTGTCGAGGCGGGGCCGCTCGCCCTTCTCGTAGTTCCAGGTGAAGATGGCCTCCGCGTTGTCCTCCACCGAGTGGATCACATTGGCCACGTCGGTGTTGGTCATGGAGATCTCCATGATCCGTTCGGGCGTGTTGGCGTTTTGGACGAGGTCTTCGATCCGGTCGCTGGTGTCGGTCATGCTCTTCCTTCGGCTCGCGAGCGTTCCACCTGGATAATAATGGTCATTATCGAGAGAAAAGGCAAGTCCCTTCGGCCCGACGGCCAACGTCTAGGGTGGCCTCATCGCTACCCCGCCCGCTTCCGCCAACCCGCCGCGCTACGGCCTCGACATCGAGACCGATACCACGATCGACGGCCTCGATCCGGCGACCTCACCGATTCTGAGTGTCGCGATCGTCGGACCGACCGGCGAGCACGTCTTCGACGGCCCGGAGCAGCAGGTCCTGGCCAATGTCGATCGTTTGCTGGCCGACCTCCCGGCCGGTGTGCTCATCACCTGGAACGGTGGCGGTTTCGACTTCCCGTTCCTGGCCGACCGCGCCCGGCTGCACGGCATCGACCTCGGCTTGCGCATGCGGCTCGACCCCAGCATCGCCAAACGCGAACCACTCAACGGCCACGACGGCCACTACCGGGCCACCTGGTATCACCACCGCCACCTCGACGGCTACCTCGTCTACCGGGCCGACGTCGGCGCATCGCTCCATCTCTCCTGCGCGCTCAAAGCGGTGGCCCGACTGGTCGGCATACCCGCCATCAGCGTCGACGTCGAGCGCATCCACCTGCTCGACCGCGACCAGCTTCGGGCCTACGTGGCCAGCGATGCCTGGGTGGCCCGCGCCCTCGTCGAACGCCGCTGGGCCAACGCCCAGGCCGCGATCGATCGGCCCGAGTTCGTGCTCTGGGGCACGGGAGCGGCACCGGCTGCGCCGTCGCGGCCGGCCGAACCCGTCGCCCCGGCCGGCGGCGTCTCGCCGTAAACGGGACCAATTCTGGCGAGTCTGCGAGTCGACTCGCGACCATTTTCCTCGCCAGAATTGGGAGACCAGCGCCCTCGACGTTCAGCCGGCGGCTAGGCCAACACCATGTAGCCGGGCACCTCGTGGTGGGGGGTGTCGAGGTAGATCTTGGCTTCGGGGTAACCGCCGAAGCGTCCTTGACTCCAGCGGACTTCGACGTGCCCTTCGACCGCCACGTGCTCGCCGGCGGAGCCGGCATCGGAATCATGGCGGCGAACGAACTCGGCCCGCCACGCAACGGTGGGTTGGCGCATGACCGGGTTCCACGCCCCGAACTTGCCGAGTTCGAAGTCGGCCCGCAGCTCCGAGGGCGTACCCACCCGGTAGTGCAGCGGCCGCTTGTCGTGCGACACGCCAAGGACGAAGTACGGCGCCGGTTGCAGACGAAGGAGGCGCCAGAGCATTTCCTCTCGCGCCTTGATCGATTCGAGCCGGCTCTGCCACCGCATTGCACTCTCGTTCGATGTGGCGTTCACGAGATCGGCATAGGTGCCTTCGAGTTCTTCGGGCCACGGGCCCCGCTTCGGCAGGGCTTGCTTGAGCCGGGTGCGCTCGGGGGCCGCGAGGTCGACCGCCTTGTCGGGCATGGCGCCGAGCCCGTAGTGCGAGCGGGTCGCGTCGTACAGCGCCTGATACTCGGCGCCGGCGACCTCGGCGAACCAGTCGAACCGGTCGCCGCCTCGCTCGGCCAGCAAACGATCGAACAGATGCGGGGGCGACGTGTTCATCAAGATGTTCGAGCGGTACTTGCAGCTGATGAGGTAGACGTGGTCGGCCTGGAGATCGGCCGGAATCTGCTCGTAGCCCGGCGGTTTCTTGGGGCCCTTCCATTCGAGGCGATCGGGCACTCGACCACGAAGACCATCGCGCGAGTTCAAGAACCGTTGGCCGGTCTCCCACGCCACGGTGAACTCGTCGTCGTAGGCGCCGCCCGCCCGCGCCTCTGCGAGCGCTTCGTACTGGGTGGCGGTGACATTCAGGAACCACTCGGGCCGAGTCGCCAGCGCCCGATCGATGTCGGGAAAACCCAACAACGCGAGACCCGTCGTTATCTCGGTGACTTCGGTCCGGTCAGAGGGCACAAACAGAACCTACCGGCTCACGTTCCGCCCGGCAGCTGGCGCGACGCCGTGAGCCACAAGGCGAGCTGCGGCAACCAGGAGCGACGTTGCGAGCCCTCAGGGCGAGCAACTCGGTTAGTGAGGAGGCCGCCAGGCCGACGAACGGCAGGCGCCCAGCGCCGAAAGCTGCGAGTGCGGGATGATCTAGCCGAACTTCTGCTCGATCTCGATCTCGGTCCAGTAGCCGGGCAGGGGGGCCGAGACGTCGCCGGCTGCGTAGTGCTTCAGCCGCTCGAAGCCGACGCTGTCGAGCATCTCGATGGCGTCGAAGACGTTCCAGGGGCCAACGGCCCGCAGCGCCTTGTCGCCCTCGGAGTTCTTGCGGGGCAGGTTCGAGGTGACGACCAACAGGCGGGCGTTGGGATCGACCGCCTGCAACACATTGGCCCGACCGAGGGTCTTCCACAGGGTGTCGGTGCGCAACAGACCCGGACGCACGGTGGTGAAGGCGCCGGACACGTCGACGTACCACTGGAAGCCGCTGGCGTCTTGCACCAACAGGTTGAACTGCACGCCGGCGCCCTTGAGTTTCGGTTTCTCGGACACGATCGAGAACCCGGCTTCTTCGAGCACGATGCGGGCCAGGTCATGGGCCTTCTTGCCCTCCTGGGTGGCTCGGGCCTGGAAGTGTTCGGCCACTTCGTCGGGGGTGGTTTCTGGCACTGCAATAGGCAACTGATCTTCTCCTTCTACGTCGACCGCGCGGATGCGCTTGGCCCGAGTTCGCTCGGTTGCCAAACGGTCGCGAGCGATCTGGATGTAGGTGGCATCCAGATCGAAACCCACGCCGCGACGGCCACTGCGGTGGGCGGCGACGAGGGTGGTGCCCGATCCGAGGAACGGGTCGAGGACGAGGTCTCCCTCGTAGGTGTAGAGATCGATGAGGCGGCGGGGCAACTCGACCGGGTACGGGGCCGGGTGCTGGACCCGGCGAGCGCTTTCGGGCGGGATCTTCCACACGTCGAGCGTGGCTTCCATGAACTCGTCAGCGGTGAGGGTGGACTGTGCGGGCAGTTCTTCTTTCACCCGCTGCTTGGGGTTGCGGGCCCGGTCGAACCGACCCTTGCTGGCCACGATGACCCGCTCGGTGAGGTCGCGCAGCACCGGGTTGGCCGCGGACCGATACGACCCCCAAGCCAACGAGCCGGTGGCACCATCGGCCTTCTGCCAGATGATCTCGCCCCGCAGCAACAGTCCGAGATCGTCCTGGAGGATGCTGATGATGTCGGCCGACAGGCTGCGGTAGGGCTTGCGCCCGAGGTTGGCCACATTGACCGCAATACGGCCGCCGGGCTCGAGCACCCGGGCGCACTCGCTGAACACGTCGCGCAACATCTGGAGGTAGTCGAGGTACGACGACGGCACTTGATCGTCGGCGACGGCGAGCTCGTACTCCTTGCCGACGAAGTACGGCGGCGAGGTGACCACGAGGGCCACACACTTGTCGGGCAGGACCGACATGTCGGTGCTGCTGCCCAGGATGCATGGTTCGTCGATATCGAAGCGGACGACCTCGGCGTCGTCGGACAGCGTGGGCGGGGTGAAGCGCTCGTAGAACGCCGAAGCATCGTGACTCTCACGGGCTCCGGCACCAAAGGCCATCGTCGATGTGGTGCGCCGAGCAGAGCCGTCTTTACCGGCGGCCGTCTTTTCGGCAGCGGTCTCTTCGGCAGCAGTCTCTCTGGCAGCTGGGCCGGCCATTGGGGTCCTTCCGGGGGGCCGGCACCAGCGTCAGACGCCGGGGCCAACCGAAATCGGGGTGCCCCTGCTCCGACAACCTGCGCCAGCAAGTGTACGAACTGATGAGACCCACAGTACGGACGGTGTGTGACAGGTTTCGATTTGTCTCGGCACGACCGTTGCAATTGCAGCGATATCTGCGATCAGGCCGCAAATCCACCGCGTCCTGTGCCTCTGCCCCTGACCCGTCGGTTCCGCCTCTGACGAGCGAACCTGTCTCAGCGCCCGCGTAGGGTGAGGGCAGCCCCCGCGTCGGGTGGCGGTCGGCTCGTGACCCGCCGGTGAGGGTCTCCACAGCAACCCAGAAAACGCTTGGAGACCCATGTCCGTCGAGCACCGATCGGCCCAGACCGATTCCTCACCCACCGATTCCTCACCAACCGATCCCGCCGCCGGCGTCACGACCTTGATCGCGCACGAGTGGCTCGAACAGATTCTCGAGACTCGGCTCGATGCCGATCTCGCCGACCCTCGATGCAGCTGGCCCACCGCAGTGGCCTGCCTGGCCGTGCTCGGAGTCGCGCCGCCCGATCCCGAACCGGCCGCGGTGATCGCGCACGGCTTGGAACTGGCCCAGCGGTGGCCGTGGTCCGCCCTGCGCCGGGAGGCCAGCAAGGCCGAGGGCCGGTGGGAGGTCACCCCCACCGAAGCGGCCGCGATGGACGATGCCGAGTTCGCCGACGAGATGCTTGCCACCCAAGTGCCGCTGCACGACGTGTACTCCGACCTCGCCGAACTCCTTGCCCCGTCGGTCTTTCGCCATATCACTCGCACGCTCGACGCCTGGGGGGTCGACCCGTTCTATGACCGCCCGGCCTCGTCACCGAGCAGTTCGTCGAGCCGCTCCCGGGCTGCGGGTTCGAGGGTGCGCCAGTCATAGACCGAGCCACCCAGCGCACCCGTGTCGGCGATCGAGCGGGCGAAGTCGTCGAACTGCTCGAGCCGGGCCAGCGGTTCCTCGGGGTCCGCCGGGTCGTCCACGCCGTCGATCCCGCCGATGCCCCCGATGGCATGGACCACCGCATCGGGATCACCGAGGTGTGCCCGAAGCCGTTCGGTGCTCTCGGTGTTGTAGACGTACCCGTCGTCATAACCGGATTCCTCGGAACGGAATGACCAGTAGCTCATCGGCAGCCAGACGTCGTAGAGCGGCTCCAGCTCGGTCCAGGGGAACTCGGGCCAGAACTGCTCGTTCACCACGTCGGTCAACACCGGTGGGAGAACGATCGCACCGAGCGGGTCGTCGCCCAGGTGTTCGCGATATTTCCGACTCAGCGCAACCAGTCGCCGCCCCCGTTCGGTCGGCTCCAGACCATCGTCGGTCCACTCGATATCGACTGCCACACCGTCGAAGCGGTGGCCGAAGGCCTCGAAGTCGGCCATGGCTCGCAACCGATCGATGTCGGCGTCGTCGTCGGTCCACTTGGGCAGGTACCAGGCGACAACCGCGATGTCGTGTCGGTGCGCCTCCTGCAGAAAGGTCGCCAACACGAACCGGTTCTCGAGCACGTCCGGCGAGCGCGACCCGACCCTCGAAGCCTGGAGGTACAGCGTCCGCACGCCGTTGGACGCCATTGCTTCGAGGTCGGCGGCGGTGACGGGAGGATTCGGCCCGGTGTAGGCCGGTGCGAAGTCGAAGCCATCGACCCAGGCGCCCAGACCGCGATACGGGTCGATGGTGCGGGGGGAAGTGGCATCGTCCACCTCGAGCGTCAGGTCAACCACGGTGCGGGCTGCGGCGGCCGGCTCGCCGACCAATGGCTTGACGTTTCGGCGCTGGTTCAAGACCGCGCCCGCAACCACCGCGACAACGGCCAGAACCACCAGCGCCGCGCTCACCAAGGTCCCGCGAGCCACACGCGGTTCGCCTGCCGTTTCCACGCCGCCGACGGTAGTGGCTCGCCGAGCGACCTTGGTTGTCCCACCCGGGTAGCACCCGCGCGGGTGCCTCGTGGAACCCGACCCACCACTAGCCTGGTATGCCGTGGATGGCGCGCCCTTCGATCAGGCTCAGATGGACGATGAGCCCGTCGACTCCGGCGCCGGCACACCCGACCCGGCAGCTCCACCGATCGTCGATCGCCGCAAGCTCCTGTTCGGTGCCGGGTTCGGTGCCGTCAATCTCGCGATGCTGCGCACGATCAGCGCGCCGGGCCGCGACGCCGGCAACCTCGCCAAGATTTTGAGCGAACCGGGCGATGCACCACAGACCAGCGTGCTGGCCGGGCAAGACGTGGAACCCACCACCTCGGTTCCGCCCCGGATGGCGAACGCGGCGCCACCGCCGGGTCCCGACCACGTGTTCGATCACGTCATCAGCGGTGGCCGGGTGATCGACCCCGGCAGCGGGTTCGACGCCATCGCCAACGTCGGCATCGACGGGGCGACCATCTCCAGCATCAGCTTCGAGCGGCTGAACTCCAAACAGGCCGCGATCGACGCCACCGGCCTCGTTGTGGCGCCCGGCTTCATCGATCTCCTCAG
Source organism: Acidimicrobiales bacterium (assembly GCA_013002375.1). Lineage (GTDB taxonomy): Bacteria > Actinomycetota > Acidimicrobiia > Acidimicrobiales > SHLQ01 > JABDJW01. Next base: position 11,425 of record JABDJW010000415.1, read on the forward strand.
CTACCAGCTGAACGGGTACGGCGAGTGGTTCAAACTGGCCGATGGCGTCACCACCAACCTCTGCATGCACGGCATCGATGCGCCCGCGGCGGAGTTCTTCCCCAAGATGGCTGCGCTACGCCCCCCGATCCACTACGGCGGCGCCTACGACAACGCCGCGATCCGCCCCGACATCGGCAGCCTCGGCATCTACGACGAGCCCAGCGCGGAGCAGGTCGAGCAGATCATCGCCGCGGCCAATACCGATGTCGCCAATGGTGCGATCGGCCTGCACCTCCAACCCGAGTACACCCCGGGCATCACCACCCAGGAACTCATGCGGCACGGCGAGTTGGCCACGCGGGTCGGCGTACCGGTGTTCATGCACATCCGGTACAGCGAAGATCAAGAACCGGGCACCCAGGCCGAGGCGATCGACGAAGTCGTGCGGCTCGCCCGCGAGACCGGCGCTGCGGTCCACGTCGAACACATCAACTCCACCGGCGGCACCGGACGCATGGCCGAGGCGATCGGGACGCTCGAGGCGGCCCGGGCCGAGGGGCTGGAGATCACCGCGTGCGTCTACCCCTACACCTTCTGGGCGACCTACCTCCGATCGTCGCGCTACGTCGATTGGCAGGAGAAGTACGGCATCTCGTACGGCGACCTTCAGGTGGCCGGGCGATCGGAGCGTCTCACCGAGGCGACCTACCGCACCGCGTACGCGGAGAACATGCTGACCGCCGCGTTCGCCATGAGCGACGAGGACATCGACGTGGCGCTCCGGGCGCGCTGGGTGATGATCGGCAGTGACGCCATACTCGAGACCGCCCACAACAACCATCCCCGGGCCACCGGCTGCTTCAGCCGGGTCCTCGGCACCTACGTCCGCGACCGTAACGTCATCAGTCTTCGGGCGGCCCTGGGCAAGATGACGATCCGCCCGGCCCGATTGCTGCAAAAGGCATCTCCCGATCTGGCTCGCAAGGGCCGAATGCAGATGGGTGCCGATGCCGACGTCACCATCTTCAATGCCGAGACCATCACCGACCGCTCGACCATCGCCGAGCCCTGGCTGCCATCGACCGGTGTCGACTGGGTCCTGGTGAACGGCACGATCGCGAAGCGCCCGACCGGTTCGGCCAGCGATGCCGAGGGCCGACCGCTGCCCGATGGCGTCGACACCAGCGTTGCTCCCGGATCGGCGTTGCGCCCGATATGACCGCCCGCCACGATCCCGCTTCGCGGCCCGACCAGCACCTGCGCTCGCCGGCCATCGGTGTCGGGAAGTCCCTTCAACCGGCGGCACCACTCGAACAGTCGGTGGCGTGGCGGCTGTTCTTCGCCCTTCTGCTCGTCGGCGCCGTGATCCTGATCTTCGGTTCGGCCTCCTCCGACGACGACGCCCTGGTCACCACCGAGGTGGAGGGCCGCACCGAGGAACGGGCCGAACTCGGCCCCGACCCGGCCACGACACCGGCGGAAACCGCCACGAGCTTCACCCTGGTCGCCGGTGGTGACGTACTCGTCCACGAATCGGTCGCCGCCAGCGCGGCCACCGACGACGGTTTCGACTTCGGCCCCCAGCTGGCGGTAATCGCACCGACCGTTCGGGCTGCTGATGTCGCGATCTGCCATCTCGAGGTGCCGATCTCGGCCACGAACGACGACCTCGCCTACTACCCCGCTTTTCGAGTTCCGAGCCAGCTGGCCCCGGCCCTGGCCGGAGCGGGCTTCGACTCGTGCTCGGTGGCTTCCAACCACAGCCTCGACGCCGGTGAGGCCGGGGTCGCCAGCACCCTCGACCAACTCGACCGGGCCGGCGTGGAC
>JABDJW010000012.1 GCA_013002375.1 Acidimicrobiales bacterium
CTTCGGGGTAGGGCCCGATCAGCAGATCGAGATAGCGGCTCTCGAACTTGTGGGTGTCGGTGGCCAAGGCCTCGAGGTCGGCGACGCCGTAGCGGCTCGCGCCGGCCGCGAAATCGTCGTAGCGAACCAGGGCGGCCAACACCGTGAACCCGCCCGCGCTGCCGCCCTTGATCAGCAGTCGCTCACCGTCGACATCGCCCCGGTCGACCAGGTAGCGGGCCGCGTGCACACAATCGTCGACGTCCGCGATACCCCACTGGCCCCGCAGCTGGTTGCGATACGCCCGGCCGTACCCGACGCTGCCCCGGTAGTTCACGTCGACCACCGCGATGCCGCGGCTGGTCCAGTACCGCTTGGCCAGGTCGAGCATGGCGCGGGCCGCCGAGGTGGGCCCACCGTGGGCCAGCACCAGCAGCGGCGGTTTCGCGTCGGGCGGGCCGGCGACATCGGGATTGGCCGGCGCGTAGAACAGCGCGTGGGCTTCCGCGCCACCGCTGGTGGCGAAGGTGATGCTCTCCGGTTCCGGCAGGAACCCGGCGGCCACACCGTGATCGTTGGCGGGCCGCACGCACTGGTCGCCTCGCCACACCGATGCGGTCGTGGACCACGACGCGCCGGCATAGGCCACGCCATGATCGTTGGCCCGAACCGTGCCGAACATCGTGAGCTCGGGCGCGAGGGCGAGGCGCTCGACGCCGCCGATCGTCTCGACTGCGATCGGATCGGCCGCAGCCACCTGCGAACCGACCCGGCTGAGGTCCAGCGTTTGATCGAGCGCGTACCGTGACGTTCCGAAGACCCAGCCCGGGGTGGTGATCTCGCCGCCGGTGGTGAGCGGATCGTCGTCGCCCAACCGGTAGAGCCACCACAGGTCGCTGCGGTCGCTCAGGTAGTAGAGCTGGCCGAGGTGATCCCACTCGGGCTGCCAGATCGATTCGGTGCCGCCGCCCACGATGGGTTCGGGGCCGGCGGTCGAGCCGCCGTCGAGATCGGCCCACCACAACTCGGTGTCGTCCCACGGCATGTTCGGGTGGTTCCATTGCACCCACGCCAGCCGATCGCCGCTGGGCGACGGCCGGGGGCAGGCGTAGAAGTCGGCCCCGTCGGCCAGGACGTTGACGGCCATCGAACCGTCGGTGGCCACCGCCACCAACCGGTTGACCGGCTCCGCGTGATCGGCGCCGTGCACCTCCTGGACGCACACGAACCATGCACCGTCGGGGCTCACCCGACCATCGGCATAGCGCAGCCCCCGGGGCTGTTCGGGCTCGGGGGTGAGAAACACCGGTTCACCACCGGGCTCGAGCCGCCGCAGGCGTTGGTCGACGACGTCGACGTAGTACGCCACCCCTTCGTGGGCCCACCACGCGCCACCGCCGTATTCGTGCACCAGGGTGCGTACGTTGGCATCGGGTGGGGTGATCTCAGCCGTCTCGCCGCCGGTTTCAGTACCCTGCCACCGCATCAGTGCGGTGCGGCCGGCTTCGGACGGCCGGAACTCGGCCCACCAGACATCGGCGCCGTCGGGCACGACTTCGGTGATGCCGACCGCCCCCTCGACCAACGAGGCGGCGGTGATCGGCGACGGCCATGCACCGTAGGGAAGAATGTCCGGTTCGGGCGCCATGGCTCAGCCGAGCAGCGTCGCGATCCGGCCAATGCCCTCGGCGAGATCGTCGTCGCCCAAGGCGAACGAGAAGCGGGCGTAGCCCGGGGCACCGAACGCTTCGCCGGGCACCATGGCGACGTTGATCTCGTCGAGAAACAGCTCGGCCAGCTCGGCGGTGGTCTGTGGCGACTGGCCGGCGAGCTCGGTACCGAGGATCGCTTCGAAGGACGGAAAGGCGTAGAACGCGCCCTGCGGTTCGGCCACGTACAGCCCGTCGATGCCCGACAGCATCTTGAACATGGTCTGGCGGCGGCGGTCGAAGGCTTCACGCATCTCGTAGACCGCGTCGAGCGGGCCGCTGACCGCGGCGAGTGCGGCTCGTTGGGCCACGTTGTTCACGTTCGACGTGGCGTGGCTCTGGAGGTTCTGGGCCCCCTTGACAACATCGGTCGGGCCGATCATCCAGCCCACCCGCCAGCCGGTCATGGCGTAGGTCTTGGCCACGCCGTTGAGCACGATGCACCGATCGGCGATCTCGGGCACGACGACGGGCAGCGAGTGATGCTCGTTGTCGCCATAGACCAGATGTTCGTAGATCTCGTCGGTGATGACCCATACCCCTCTGTCGAGCGCCCAGCGGCCGATCGCCTCGATTTCGTCGCGGGGGTAGACCGCGCCGGTGGGGTTGGACGGCGACACGAACATCAGGGCCTTGGTCTTGGGTGTATAAGCCGCTTCGAGCTGGTCGATGGTGACCCGGAACCCACTCTGGGCGTCGGTCGGGATGACCACCGGCGTGGCACCGACCAGGCGCACGGGCTCGGGGTAGGTCGTCCAGTACGGGGCGGGTAACAGCAGTTCGTCGCCCTCGTCGAGCAGCGACAACAGGGTGTTGTACACCGCATGTTTGCCGCCGTTGGTGACCAGCACCTGCTCGGGCGCGACCTCGAGGCCGCTGTCGCGTTTGGTCTTGGCCGCGATCCCTTCGCGCAGCTCGGGCAGGCCGCCGACCGGTGAGTACTTGTGGTTCTTGGGGTCGCGGCACGCTTCCACCGCAGCCTCGACGATGTGGGCCGGCGTGGCGAAATCGGGTTCGCCGGCACCGAAGCCGATGACCGGTTTGCCTTCGGCCTTCAGCGCCTTGGCCTTGTTGCTGACCGCCAGGGTCGCGGAGGGGGCGATCGCTCCGACCGGGGTGGACAGGCGTTTGCTCATCGTTGCTCGCAGTACTGGTTCTTGGAGGGTGGGGCCGCGGAAATACTCTCATGTCCGCCCAACCCGCGCCCACGTTTACGCCTGTGCAACCATTGGGCCGTGACGAACGAGAACATCACCATCCCCGCCGATCTCCTGCCCGCCGACGGCCGGTTCTGCTCGGGCCCCGGCAAGGTGCGCACCGAGGCCCTCGACGCCTTGGCCGCGACGGGCACGACCTACATGGGCCACAGTCATCGGGCCCTGAACGTGCGCTTCAAGGTGGCCGAGCTGCGCAACGGCCTGGCCGAGATGCTGGTCCTGCCCGACGGGTACGAGATCATGCTCGGCAACGGTGGGTCGACCGGATTCTGGGATTGCGCCACGTTCGGCTTGATCGAGCGGCGCAGCCATCACCTGGAATTCGGTGAGTTCGGCTCGAAGTTCACCAAGGCGGTGGCCGCCGCCCCATGGCTCGAGACCCCCGAGGTGGTCGCGTCCGAACCCGGCACCCGGCCCGACGTCGTGGCCGGTACCGACGTCGACGCCTACTGCTACACCCACAACGAGACCTCGACCGGCGTGCATCTGCCGCCGTCCCGCCCGGCCGATCCAAGTGAAGGCGATGACGGTGCTCTGGTGATGGTCGATGCCACCTCAGCGGCCGGCGCGTTGCGGTTCGACCCCAACGAGACCGACGTGTACTACTTCGCCCCCCAGAAGGCCTTGGGTTCCGACGGTGGGCTGTGGATCGCTGCGGTGTCGCCTGCTGCCATCGAGCGGATCGAGCGGATCGCCGCCTCCGATCGTTTCATTCCGGCCTCCCTCGACCTGAAGACGGCCCTCGACAACAGCCGCAAGGATCAGACCTACAACACGCCGGCGCTGGCCACCGTGTTCCTCGCCGTCGAGCAGATCAACTGGGTCAACAACAACGGCGGGCTCGAGTTCGCGGCCCGTCGCTGCGACGCGATGAGCGAAATGCTCTACGGCTGGGCCGAGGCCAGCGATTTCGCCACCCCGTTCGTGAAGGATCCTGCCCACCGCTCGCCGGTCGTGGGCACGATCGATCTCGACGACCGCCTGCCGGCCGACGATGTCGTCGCGATCTTGCGCGAACACGAGGTGTTCGACATCGGCGGCTACCGCAAGCTCGGCCGCAACCAGCTGCGCATCGCCATGTTCCCCACCATCGAGCTGAGCGATCTCCAGGCACTGCTCGCCACCCTCGACTGGTTGGCCGAAAACCTGTAGGGGAAGCGGCGCTGCTGGGCCGCCGATGCAGCTCGGGAACCGGCTGGTCGGCGACAATCGTCAGAGAACCATGCGACTCCGCGCCACCCTTGCCCTCCTGTCCGTCCCGTTGCTCGCGCTCGCCGCGTGTTCGAGCGATGCCAACGTCGTCACCGGCTCCACCGCACCGACCACAGAGGCGCCGACAAGCACGACGACCCCTGCAACGACCGTCACCGGGCTCGGGCTGCCGCCGGGCACGCGGTTCACCATCGACGAGACCCGGCCCGACGTGCCGGTGCTGGTGATGAGCCG
>JABDJW010000029.1 GCA_013002375.1 Acidimicrobiales bacterium
GGTCGAACGATTCGAACGCTTCGCGCACTTGATTCAGATCGGGCGAAATCGCGTCTTCGACCGCCTCGGCCCGGAAATGGTCGACCGCCCACACCCGCCGATCGTCGACCTCGTGGGCGCTGAGGAAGCCCCGCATGTACATGGCGTTGCCACCACGGCCGATCCCGACATCGACGAGATCGCCGCGCACGTGTTCCTCGAGCATCAGCTCGAGGGCATCGTGAAGCCGGCCGAGCTGCTGGGCACTGCCGGCAAAGGGAAACCACGCCGAACCCGAGCCGGCCAGCGAACCGGTTGGAACGGGTAGGTCACCGCGCCGTTCGGCCTGCAGAGCTCGGAACTTGTCCTGCTGGTACCGAGCCGGATCGCGGAGGTTCTGCTCGTCGACGGCCAATCCCTTTGCGATACGGTCGGCGAGGTAGGTCATGCGCAGCTCGTTCTCGAGATAGTGCCGGTTCAGCAGCGAACTCCGGAGCAGTCCGAGATAACGGTCGGCGGCCAGTGAGATGCGATCCTGGGTCTTGTAGTGCGAGTTGTGCTGGGCGATGGTGCTGCGCAGACGGACCGACTCGATCATCTCCATGATCTCGTAGCGACCCTCGCGGCTTTCGAGGTGGTCGATCACCGCGGCGAGCTCGGCATTGGCCGCGAGCGTCCGCTCGTCGACGACGATCGTGAGACCGAAGTACACCGGGATGTCGATCTTGCGCACCGGGTGGGGATACTCGGCCAGGGCGTCCTCGAGGCCGGTCATCACCCCGTTGCGCTCGCCGCCCTCCTCGACCGCGTTGGCCAGCGTCGGATTCAGGCCACCGTTGCGGGCGAGCCCCTTCGACGTCGGCCGGATCCCCTGGCGCTTCCACGGCTGGCGCTCGGCCTCGGGGATGGTGTCGGGGTTGTAGTAGAGGTCGCGTCGACCGTACGGCCAGAGGGTGTCGTGGAGCAGCAGCACCGGCAACGGCGCGCCGGCCACTTCGGTGACCTCAGCGAGCTGCTTGACCTCGTTGTAGACCGTGTACCAGTTGTGGTCGCCGTCGATCAGCGCGGCATCCATCGGCGGCAGGGTCGACAAGACATTGAGGCTGAGGTCGCGGTGGAACACGTAGCGCCCACCAAATCGCTGGCGGTGATCGTCCGGGTCGAACTTGGGAAGCGGGTCGATGACGTGCAGTTCGGCATCGGCCGGGAGTGCGCTCAGCAGCTGTTCGGTGTTGTCGCCGGCCAGCGCGCCGATCTCGACGATCCGGCGCGCACCGATCGCCTGCAGGATCGGCTGAAGCGCGACATCCCAGAACGGAAACATTGGAGGTTGCCTCTTTCCCAGCAGTGCTTGCGTCGCAGCAGTGCTTCCCTATTCCAGCAGTACGTGGCCAACGCAGCCAAGGCCTCGATGGTAAGTCACGCTGTGCGTTGGGGCGAATGCGGAGCGCACCGAATTCTTGCCCCATCGATCACGCTCGGGCACAATCGTCCGAACACCGCATCGCGGCTGCTGCGGCGTAGGGCGAGGTCCCGCGATGCACGGGGGACACCCCAGGGGGAGACACCATGGACAACCGCCGGGCACAGCTGGTTTCGATCTTCGCGGCATTCCTGTTGCTGGCCACCGCGTGCGACGTGCAGACCATCATCAGTGCGCCGCGCCACGGGTCGATCGCCGACGGACCGAGCATTGCGACCAGCGGTACGGTCAACCTCGCCAGCTATGGCGCCGGCGGCACCTTGACCGTGAACGGCATCGCCACACCGGTCAACCCGGACGGCACCTGGTCGCAGTCGGTCAACCGGGTCGCCGGCTACGTCACCCCGATCACCGCGACCTATGTGAACCAGCAGGGCCAAGACTTCCGCCACCGCACCGCGGTGGTCAACGGGCCCTCGATCCCGGCCGGCTCTCCCTCACCCGACGGCGTCGGCATGGTCTTCACCGCGAACGGTCTCACCGGCCTCGGCCCGGTCGTCGAGAACCTGGCCGGCGGCTCGTTCGACATCGGAGCGCTCCTTCAGGCCCAGAATCCGATCCTCGAAGACGAGCCGCTGTTCCTCACCTTCGAGGCCGACGGCTCGGTCTACGAGGCCGGCATCGGCAACGTCGACATCTCGGCCGCCGCCGCGGCAAACGGTGTCGACCTGACGGTCGACGTGCACGATCTCTACGTCGGGCTCGATCTCGACATCACCGACAACCTCTTGATCAATGCGTCGTGCGCCCTCGAGCTACAGGTCGATGTCACCACGATCGACGCCACCTTCGATCTCGAACCCGAGCCGGCCGGTGGCGTCGACGTCAATCAGATCGGAACGCTGAGCGTCGACCTCGGCACGGTCGACTACGAATTCATTTCGGGCATCTGCGACGGCGACACCTTCGTCATCGGCGACATCGTCAATGCGCTCACCCCCGATATCGAAGCCGTCGTGGCCGGCGGTTTCACCGAGGCGCTCGGCGATCCCGACGGCACCGGTCCGGCCGATTCACCTCTCGCCGAGGCGATCGAGACGTCGCTGGCCGGCATCGACATCGCCGGCGAACTCAGCGAGGCGATCGGCGTCAACCTCGATGCCGGCTTCACCTCGATCACCGAGTCGACCTCGGGCATCGAGATGCTGGCCGACGCCGACTTCTTCGCGTCGATCGGTGCCGGCCCGACCGATTGTCTGCCGCCGCCCGGCTCGCCCCTGCTCGAGTCGACGTACGACGTCCCGACCCCGTTCAGCTCCCTCGGCTCCACCACGCCGAGCGGCGACCCGTTCGGCCTCGGGGTGACGATCTCGGCGTCGGCGTTCAACCAACTGCTCGGCGCACTCACCGAATGCGGACTGACCAACACCGACATCTCCGAACTGGCCGGCGACCCGCCGCTGCCGTTGAACACCGCTTTGTTGTCCACGATCATCCCGAGCTTCAGCGTCTTCCAGGACGTCTATCCGGTCACGATCCAAGTCCGGCCGACCACAGCCCCCTTCCTCACCGATCAACCGGGACCGAACGGCGAGATGGCCGAACTGGTCATGGCCAACCTGATGGTCACCTTCATGGTGCAGGGCCCGAACCAGGCGCTCCCCTACCTCTCCGTCGCGATCGATGCTCCGCTCGGCTTCGACCTCACCTTCGATCCGGCCACGAACCAGCTGGCGCCCGTGATCACGCCCGGCCCCATCGGCAGTGCAAGCGCTCGGGTCATCACCAACTACATGGGCGCCGACGAATCCGAACTCGAGGCGATCTTCCCCAACCTGTTCCCCCTGTTCGCCGGCGAGCTCAGCGGCGCGTTCGGTGCGTTCCCCCTGCCGTCGTTGCTCGGGCTCGACATCTCGGTCATCGAAACGGCGCGGCAGGGTGACTACTTCAATCTGTACGCCAACCTGACCCCCGATCCCCAGGCCGAGATCACCAACCTCACGATCACCGACACCAGCTCGAGCGACACGGTGACCGACAGCCTGTTCGACGTGAACGAGTGGCGGCATCGGATCCGGCCGAGCAACAACTCGACGTCGGCCAGCATCGACCTCAAGGGCATGATCGGCGCCGACGCCTGTTGTTCGGTCGACGACGAACAGATCACCGCCGGCGCGGGCTACACCGTGTCGTTCGATGTCCAACCGGTGGCCGGTGAGACCTGGCAGGTCGCGATCGACCATTCGATGCTCGGCGCCCACACCATCATCAACGAGGACAACGGCGGTGCGCAGACGCGATTCGACAGCCCGATCACCGGACGAGCTCGCGTCGACGCCGGCGCATGGCAGGACTTCAGCTTCAACGTCAGCCAGTCCAGTGCATCGACGAGTGTTGGCAACAGCGGCTCGGACGTGCTCGTCGAATTCAGCGGATCGAACGGTCTCCTCCTCACCGGCACCTCGGCCGCCACGATCACGATCGAGATCGACTTCGATCTTTTCGCCCGCTCCGAGTCCAACGTGATCTTCCCGATCGCAGCGGGCGACGAAGCCGCGATTCGGTTCGGCGCGAACGACACGATCGCCAACGGCTTCACCGCCGGCGGGTATCCCGGATTGGGCAACCGTTCGATCGTGACCGACGGCCACTTCCTCGACATCGCGCTCAGCAGCGCATAGCACCCCGCTACGAGGACTGTCAGCCCACGACGCCGTCGGCCCGAAGTTCGTCGAGCCGGTCGCCCCAGCCGGCTTCGGCGACGACGGCGTCGGTGTGTTGGCCGAGAGACGGGCAGTCCGCATCGGTCCACGGCACTGGAGTCCCGGCGAAGACCGTCGGATGCCGCGGCTCCCGCAAGCGGCCCATCGTTGGATGCTCGTGCTCCCGGAAGAGGTCGCTGGCCACCACCTGTGGGTCGTCGGGAACCTCCGCGACCGGCAACACCACCCCATACGGGGTGTCGTGGGCGTCCATCGCCGCTTTGGCATCAGCCAACGTGGTGGCGGCCGCCGCATCGCGGATCTGGACCATGACGTCGTGCATGGCCTCCAAGTTGCTGAAGCGATCGGTCATCGTGGCCAGGCGCGGATCGCTGCTGTCGATTCCGAACGCCGCGGCCAAGCCGTGGAACTCGTCGTCGGTGACCGGGGTGACGGCGATGTGACCACCGTCGACGGCGAGTGCGGTCACGACTGCAGCGGCCGATGTGGGCCCCCGATGATCGCCGTCGAGCGCGACCTCATGCCCGGCGCCGTCGACGAAGAGGAACGCAATGGTGGCATCGAGCATCGAGAGTTCGAGGTGTTGGCCGCCCCGGCCCTGGGCCCGGGCAAAGAGGGCGGCGGTGATGGCCTGACACGCGGTGTAGGCAGTGACCTTGTCGGCCATCAGCTGTCGGATGAACACCGGCTTCTCGTCGTTCCTTCCGGTCTGGCTCGCGACCAGGCCGGCCTGGGCCTGCACGACCGAGTCATAGACCCGACGATCCGAATAGGGGCCCTGCGGACCGAAACCACTGAGCGACGCGTAGACGACGTCCGGATTCCGGGCGGCAACGGCCTCGTATCCGATGCCCATTCGGTCGGTCGCGCCCGGACGATAATTGTGCACGAGCACGTCGACCTCGGCGGCCAGGTCGAGCACCAACTCGACCCCGCGGGGATCGGTGAGGTCGATCACGATGCTGCGCTTGCCCCGGTTGGCCATCTGGAACATCGCGGTCATGCCCCCGGCCGAGGTGCCGACGAAGCGCACCTGATCGCCGAACGGTGGCCGCTCGACCTTGATCACCGTCGCACCCTGATCGGCCAGCATGCCGGTGGCCAGCGGCCCGGTCAGCGCGACCGACAAATCCAGAATCTTCACGCCGTCCATCGGTCCGCTCATGCGCTCCCCCTTCGCGTCTCGACCCGACGCTATGCGATGCTGACAGCCATGCGAAGTTCCGCACTGGTGATCGGCGGCACCGGCCCGACCGGGCCTGGCATTGTCTCGGGCCTCGAGCAGCGCGGCTACGACGTGACGATCCTGCACACCGGCGCGCACGAGCTCGACGAGGTCGCCCACCTTCCCCACCTGCACGGCGACGTTCGCTCCTCGGAAGGTCTGACCACGGCCTTGGCCGGCAGCCGCCACGACAGCTTCGATGTGGTGGTTGCGACCTATGGGCGGCTGCGGGCCATCGCCGAAATCCTGGTAGATCGGTGCGGCCACTTGCTCTCGGTGGGGGGCATGCCCGCCTACCAGGGCTACTTCAACGCCGACGACTTCACCCCGAGCGGACTACCGGTGCCGACCGGCGAGGACGGCCCCACCGCCACCGAGGCCCAGGACGGCAAGAGTTACCGCATTCGCCGCACCGAAGAAATCGTGTTCGAGCACCATGCCTCGGCGACGCACTTTCGGTACCCGATCGTCTACGGCCCGCGTCAGCTCATCCCGCGCGAGTGGCTGGTCGTGCGCCGGATCATCGATCGCCGTCCATTCATCATCTTGCCCGACGGCGGCCTCACCCTGAACATGATGGGCTTCACCGAGAACCTGGCCCATGCCGTGCTCCTGGCCGTCGATCGACCCGACGCCGCGGCGGGCCAGGTGTTCAACTGCGGCGACGAGGAGGTGCTCACCTTGCGCCAGATGGTCGAACTCATCGCCGCCGAGTTGGACCACGACTGGGAGGTCATCTCGATGCCGTACGAGCTGGCCCCCTGTACCAAGCCCTTGGTTGCGCAACACCGCACGACGCACAAGGTGCTCGATATCGGCCACCTGCGCCACCGGCTCGGCTACGCCGATGTCGTGCCGGCCCGCGAGGCGGTGCGGCAAACCGCCCGTTGGCTTCTTGAGCACCGGCCCGATCCCGGCGGTATGGAGGAGATGGTGCTCGAGGATCCGTTCGACTACGGCGCCGAAGACGCTTTGGTGTCGGGATGGAGGTCGGCGATCGCCGCCCTCCCCGCCGTGGAGTGGTCCAGCCCACCCGGCTATGGCCTCGGCTACGGAGGCCCCGGCGCGACGCGGGTGCGGCCCGACACTCGTATCTAGGGACCGTGGCAGTCCGGGGGCGAGACGGTACGATGACGGCTTCCGGGCGATTAGCTCAGCTGGCTAGAGCGCTGCCTTCACACGGCAGAGGTCACAAGTTCAAGTCTTGTATCGCCCACGTCGGTTTCGATCCTGGCCGATCGAAGCCCTCACCGAGTTCCTCGCCCCGAGGGCTCACAACTCCCACGTCGGTTTCGATCCTGGCGCAAGAGCCCGGGATCACATCCACTGCGGCTGCAGCGACATCCTCTACGTTCGGAGGATGGACGTCACCCCGGGCGAAGCGGTCGACGGCGACGCTGCGGACGAAGCCGGTGGCGGCCCGACGCTGCTCCTCGACGATCTCGGCACCCGACTCACCGATTTCTACTCGCTGCGCAAGACCAACAGCGACGATGCCGACAACGTGCTCGATCAGCTCGGGGCCAACGACACGGTCGATCGCGAGATCGTGCTCGAGTTGGCCGCACCAAAGCCGCTCTGGCGCCCGGACCGATTCCTCGAAGCGCACACCCTCATGGTCCGCAGCCTCGAGGTGCTCGACCGCAACGGCACCCGCAGCCCGCCGGTGCCGAAGGTCGGGCCGCTCAGGCCGATCCTGAAGTACCTGACCGAGATCGCTGCGAAATTCATCGTCCGCAGCCATGTCCGCGGCATCAGCGACAGCGTGTATCGGCTCTACGCCCGACGCGAAGCGAACTGCACGCCGGCCTACGACGACCACCGGCGCCTGCTGCGGCGCGGCCGAGTCGACATGGAACGGGTCATGCCCGGCTTCAAGCGCAACCCACTCGCCATCCCGGGCGTGCTGTTGGGGGGTGCGTTCCTGACCACCATCCTCAGCGTCGTACAGGACACCATTGGTCTGTTCGGCGGGTCCGGTATCGCCCAGATCATCGCCACCTCGTTGGTGTTTCTCCTCGCCGTGCTCGGGGCGTTCGTCATCCTTCAGGGCGCCGCGGTGGCGCACCGCCGGATCGACATGACCACCGACCAACCCCTCGCCGCGCTCTACGACGTGATCGGCCGGGCCGGCAACCCGCCGAACGACCAATCCGGCACGTTCGCCATCATCGCCTTGATTCTGATGGCCCTCGCGATTCTGGTGATCCCGGTCGGCGCCGCCATTACGATCTCGATTTAGGCACCAGTTCGACCTAGCCGGCGAAGGGCACGAGGCACAGCGGCACATCGGTCGCGGGGATGAGCGCGGCTGTCTCGTCGGGTCCGCAGGACACCGCAGCCGCTGCGACCCGGCGGATGATGGCGTCGTGCCCGCCATCACACGGCACCGCGACCGGTTCGACCTCGCCGTCGGCGACTTGGTAGTACTCCACGCAGCCGCCGACCCGGTAGGCGGCGACATCGGTGCGACCGCTGAGGACGGGGCTGCGATCGACCGGATCGTCGCTGGCGGTGGCGTACGCGGTGAACACGACGATGGCCGCGAGCAGTCCGAAGATCAGCAGCAACGGCAGCGGCGACAACATGGCACACCCCGGCGTGGCCACGTGATACTGCGGCTGCGGTGCGAGATCGGGAGATCCGGTGGCGCCCGCGGCGAACGGGGCGGTCCTTGTTGTCGGCCTCGGGGTCGGGCGGGCCGCGCCGGTCGGCGGCGGTCGGCCGCGCGCGTCATAGGCGCGGCGCCGCTCCGCGTCACCGAGCTCGGCCCAGGCCGCATTGATTCGGCCCATCCGTTTGGCGGCGGCCGCCCGTTGCGAATCCGGAACCGAGTCAGGGTGGTTCTGCCGGGCCAGGCGCAGGTAGGCCCGCCGCAGCTCGGACGGCGATGCCGTCGGGTCGAGGCCCAGGGTGCGGTAGTGGTCGGCGATACGCCAGCCTGACACCGCGGCCGCCGGACCGGCTAGCCGTGCGCTGCGCCGTGCGGCCGGAGCTACGGTTGCGTCATGAGCGACGGAACCGGCTCCGACCTGGTGTGCGCCAACTGCGGCGAAGAGGAACAGCTCCTCGGTCAGCGAGACGGCGACATCATCACCATCACGTGCGAGTCATGCGGGTTGGTGTGGGACCGCGACCTCACGCCGTCGTGTCCAACCTGCGGCAGTGACGATGTCCGGCCCGCCTTCAAGGCCATCCTGGACAAGTCCCGTGGCACCCAGCTGTCGATTCAGTCGATGCGCCTGATCTACCTGTGCCCGACCTGCCAGCCCGAGCTCCTGCACAACTATCTCCAGTCGAACGTGCCCCTCCCACCGGACGAGCTGCCGGTCAACCCTCGGGACTGACCGTCTCGTCGTGGACGAGCTCGACCGAGAACGTGATCTCGGCGGTGAGGCTGCTCGCCACCGAACAGTATTTGTTGGTCGCAAGATCGACGAAGCGTTCGGCCATCGGCAACGCAAGGCCGGGCGCGTCGATGACATGGTTGGCGTGAATACCGGTGTAGTACGCCGGCGTTCCGTCGTGGCGTTGGCCTTCGAGCTCGATGCGGTAGCTCACGAGCTCGAGCCGTCGCTTGCGGATCATCTCGACAACGTCGAACGCCGAGCACGATCCGAAGGCGTTGAGCAGAACCTCCATCGGGTTCATCCCCGATTTGGCGTGCTCCTCGCCGTCGATCATGAACCGCTGACCATCGGGGGTTTGGGCCAGAAACCGTTTGCCGACGATGTGGTGGACGGTCGCATGGTTCGTTTTTGCCATGGCGTCAGCTTGCCGCCGAATCACCACCGCCGTCCAAGCCCGATGACGGTTGCAGCAGTTGAGGGGCGAGGGTTTCGAGGCCGACCGAGCGCGAGCCCTTGATCAAGACGGCGT
>JABDJW010000035.1 GCA_013002375.1 Acidimicrobiales bacterium
GTACGGGTCACCGTGATCGCCGCCGGCTTTGATCGCTTCGACGGTGAGGTTCAGCGACGGGGCAGCACCGCCTCGTCCAAGGCGAAGCCCGATGTCACCATCGACGTAACCGACTCGAAAGCGGCCCAGAAGACGGCGGCCCCGATCGCCGACATCTTCGACGATTCGGGCGCCGACGATCTCGACGACGAATTCGACGTTCCGGCCTTCCTGAAATAGGCGCCGGCCGACGCCGTTCGCCGGCCGCGCCGATGGCCATGATCCTGTCCCGTGGCTCGGTCGCTGCGATCTTCGCCGACCGATCCGACGGAGATTTCTCCATCGATTCCGACCCCGTCGAGCTGCGGGTGGCGCGCCGGGCACTGGTTCCGCACCCGTGGACCTGGCTCCGTCAAGTCCACGGGGCCGAGGTCGTGGTCGTCGAAGGTCCAGGCCAGCACGCGGGGGCCGAGGCCGACGCCGCGGTCACGGCGTCCCCGGGTGCGGTCCTGGCCATTCAGACCGCCGACTGTGTGCCGGTGTTGTTCCATGGCGAGGACGAACACGCCGAGCCGATCGTCGGTGCCGCCCACGCCGGATGGCGCGGCGCCGCGGCGGGCGTGCTGCCCGCCACGGTCGATGCGATGCGATCGCTCGGGGCCATCGGGGAGGTGCGGGCGCTCGTCGGTCCGTGTATCGCCGCCGCATCCTACGAGTTCGGAGCGGCCGAGCTCGGCCCGCTCGTCGAACGGTTCGGACCGACGGTGCAGGGTGCAACGGGCTGGGGTACTCCGGCCCTCGACCTGCGTGCGCTGGTTGCGGCGAGCTTGGCCGAGGCCGGCGTCGATACGATCGAGTGGCACGTTCGCGACACGGCGACATCGGCCGATCTTCACAGCCATCGAGCCCGAACCGAGCAGGGTCGCCAGGCGTCGGTCGTCTGGATCCGGCCGGCTGACGATTCGTGACCGTAGTCCGGTCGGCGTAGGGCACACTGGGTCGATGGCCGAACACGCGGAACCCGCCGAACCCACTGGGATCCAGGCCGACATCGCCGCCAACCTGGCTGCGGTGCAGACGCGCATCGCCGCGGTAGCCGGGGATCGTCGTGTCGCACTGATCGCGGTCGCAAAGACCAAGCCGCTGTCAGCAATCGCCGAAGCGGCGGAGGCCGGCCAGCTCGATATCGGTGAATCGTACGCCCAGGAATTGCAGGCCAAGGCGGCCGAGGCGGAACACGCGGCTGGCCCGCTCATCGCGGTCCGCTGGCACTTCATTGGTGGGTTGCAGCGCAACAAGATCCGTCGGCTTGGTCAGCGGGTGCATCTGTGGCACAGCATCGACCGCCGCGAGCTGGTGACCGAGCTGGCCAAACGGTGCCCCGGTGCGGCGATGTTGGTGCAGGTCAACGCCACTGGTGAAGACACCAAGTCGGGTTGTCCACTGCCCGATGCGGCCGATCTGGTCACCCGGGCCATGGATCTCGGGCTCGATGTACAGGGACTCATGACGATCGGGCCAACGCCGGGATCCGGGTCGTCGGTCGACTCGGCGACTGCATTCGGGCGTACCCGCGAGCTCGCCGATCGGCTCGGTCTCGTCGAGTGCTCGATGGGTATGAGCGCTGATTTGGAGTCGGCCATAGCGGCCGGCGCCACGATGGTGCGAATCGGATCTGACATCTTCGGGCCGCGCGAACCTGTGTGACGGGTGACCGGCGGGTATGCTCCCTCAGAGGCGGTGAAGAACCGTGAGAAACAAGGATTTGGGTGAACAATGGCTTCGATGCTGAAAAAGGCGGCGGACTATTTGGGGCTCGGACCCGATGATCAATACGACATCGCGCCCCCGCTGGAACAAGACGCCCAGGGCAACGACCAACCCCAGGTCGTCATGGCCGAGCCGGCCGGCGAGGTCGAGCAGCGTCAGTCGACGACCGTGCGGCCGATCCCGGCCGAAGACTCGTCGTCGGCCTCACCGACCGTGCGGCCGATCCCGGTGCCGCTTTCGGTGAAGCCGGCTGTCGTCGAACCAGAGTCGTTCGGCGATGCCCAAGTCGTGGCCGACCAGTTCATGGGTGGCAGCGCCGTCATCATGAACCTGAGGAACGTCGAACGCGATCTGTCGCGGCGGCTGATCGACTTCGCCAGTGGCGTCTGTTACACCCAAAAGGGGCAGATGGAGCGGGTCGCGACCCAGGTCTTTCTGATCACCCCCAAAGGGGTCGAGGTCGCCGAGGCCGATCGGGTTCCGGCCGAACTCGCCGGCTGAACGCCACCGGCTCGGACCAGGCGAACGAGGCCGGTGTAGGACCGTCTGAAATCAACTGAGGATGCCGAAACTGCGCCAACCCACCTACTAGGGTCTGGTGCCATGGACGTGACACCGCAGCTGCTGACCGAAGTCGAATTTCGCCAGAGCCTTCGTGGCTACGACGTCGATGAGGTCGACGGCTTCCTCGAGGAGGTCGCGGCCAGTGTCGCCACCCTCCGAGGCCGGCTGCAGGCAGCCCTGCAGCGCGCCGATGCCACCGGTCAGGGCGGCCCGATGTCCGCCATGATGATCGGTGACGCCGAAGGCGGTGTCACGACCGAAACGATCACCCGCACGCTACTTCTGGCGCAGCAGACCGCGGACGAAACGGTGAGCGCAGCACGCGACGAAGCCAGCACGCTTCTAGGGGAGGCCAACGCCGAGGCGGAGCGAATCCGGGCCGAGGCCGCATCGGAGGCCGGGCGTGTGGTGTCGGAGGCCCAAGCCGAACGCGAAGCAGTGCTCGGGGCTGTCACGGCAGAGGCCGAGACCCTGGCCGAGCAGACCCGGATCCGGATCGAGGCCGAAATCTCCACGCTCGAGCGGCGCCACGATGCGCTTCGCCAGCGCGTTGGTGCGGTTGAACCAGAACTGGAAAAGCAGCGCAATCGGCTGATCGCCACCGCTTCGGCCCTCACCGAGCTGGTCAACGACGACGAGGCCTTCACTCTGGATCTCGGCTTCGACGAAGTATCCACCGCGGCCGAAGAGCCGCCCCTGGTCGATGAAACCTTGGCCGAACCGGCCGAGCCGGAAGCCACCGAGGTATTCGATTTCGATTTGGGCGACGCTCCTGACCCCGTCGATGAGGACGCTGCCGATGACGACGCTGGCCATGACGGCGCCGGCGAGGCCGCGCGAGAACCTGAATTCGGGGATCCCGTCGCCGATGCTTCTCTCGAAGCGAGCGACGCCGGCACCGCGGAATCGCCGTCGACCTCGGTGTTCGGCGCGCCGGCGTGGACCGACGCTGGCCCGCCAACCGAGCCGGTCGAGGTGCTCGATCTCACCGACTCCGAGGACGCGGAACCCGACATCGATGAGTCGCAGGT
>JABDJW010000055.1 GCA_013002375.1 Acidimicrobiales bacterium
CTCGCGCACCTCCTGCGGATCGCGTCGGCCGGGCGGACGCGACGCCAGGAGGTATCCCCGCATCGCCATGCCGATCGGATCCTCGATGGGAGTCCAACCCGCGGCGAGGCCGTCGAGTGCCTCCGCGACCCGGTCGACGTGTCGCGCCCAGTGGTAGGTGATGCCCCGACCGTCGCGAAAGCCCTGCTGGTCGTCGTGGAACCAGCCGGGCAGCGTGGTGTGGGCCAGGGTGGCCCAGGGCCGCAGTCCCGCATCGTCGGCCGCTCGGAACACCGCTTGGTAGTGATCGACGGCATCGCCGGACACCTCGCCCGGCCGCGGCTCGATGCGGGCCCACTCGACCGTCACCCGCACTTCGGTCAGGCCCAACTCGGCAAAGGCGATGAAGTCGTCGGCGTAGTTGGTGGCGAAGCCGTTGCCGTCGGCCGAGCGCTCGGCCTTGCCGAGCTCCTCCCAGCGAGCCCAGTCAGCGGCGGGGGCGACTCCTTCGCCGCCAAGGGCCGACGAGCCGACCCCCCACCGGAACGAGCGGTCAGGAATAGCTGAAGCCGCCATTGCTGAACACGGCGCGGTCGCCGACGGCAGTCTCGAAGATGGCAGTGCCGTCGCCGTCGTCCCAGATCTTCACGTCGAGGGTTTCGCCGGGCATGACCGGGCTCGAGAAGCGGCCGCCCATCGCCGTGAACCGGGTGGGATCGCTGTCGCACATGGCGTGCAGGAGCGCCCGGCCGGTGAAGCCATAGGTGCACAGGCCATGGAGGATCGGCTTCGGGAAGCCGGCCGCCTCGGCGAAGGACGGGTCGCTGTGCAGCGGGTTGCGGTCGCCGTTCAGCCGGTACAACAGCGCCTGGTCGGTGCGGGTCTCGTAGCTCACGACCTGGTCGGGCTCGCGGTCGGGTGCGACGTTGGCCGGTGGCGTCTTCTCCCGCTCGCGACCCCAGCCGCCCTCGCCGCGGATGAACAAGCCCATGCGAGCGCTCCACCACGGGTTGCCGGCGGTATCGGTGACCTGGTTCTCGAGCATCACGATGGCCGCTTTGGTCTTGTCGATGATGTCGACCACCTTGGTGGTCGACACCGCGGTCCCGGCCGGCGTCAGTGGTTGATGCAGCTCGATGTGCTGTTCGCCATGGACCAGCATGACCGGGTTGAAGTCGCCGTAGTCGGGGCCGCGCCCCGCGCCGGCCCCCATGACGACGACCTGAGTGGGGAGAGCCTGCTGCTCGATGCCGTTGGTGTTCTCGGTGGTGAAGCCGAGCTCGAAGCCGGTCGGGTCGGTGACGCCGGCTCCGACCCCCAGGGCATAGAGCAGGCTGTCCTTCGACGTCCAGCTGAACTCGCCCGGTTCGCCTTCGGCGCCTATGGCATCGGGGTTGATTGGCATGAGCTCTCCTCGTGATGGCGGCTGTGGTGACGGTATTTGGGGTTGCGACGATGGGCCAATCGGCCCACGAACCGCTCAACTCGGCGCACCGGCCGCCGAAGGGCAATCACCGACGTTGTCGCTGTTTTCATTCCCTGGAGTCTCCCTCTATGTCACGCCCCCGTTCGATTCGCCGCCTTGGCGGTTCGGCGATCGCACTCTTCCTGGTGCTTGCCCTGCTCGTGGGGGTGTGGATCCGCGCCGATCGGCGCGCCGATCGAGCGGCCGATGCGCAGGGCGCGGTGACCCGTGTCGTGGACGATCGCACCGTGGCCGGATTGGTCCAGGACGAACGAGCGATCGTCGCCGAGGGAGCGAACGCGGCCGCAGCCGAGCAGATCACCGATCTGGCCGTCGCCCGAGCCAACCTGCCGGCCGTCGGCGTTTCGCTGGCGTCGGCGCGCGACGTCGTGGCGACCGATACCGATGCCGCGATCGCGCAGTACAACGAGATCATCAACAGCCTGCTCGCCCGATCGACCGACGCCGACATCGGTTTGGATCTCGGTTCCGCCGAAGCGCTTCAACTGCTGCGAGCCGGCGGCGCCTACAGCCCCCTGCGGGAGGCCCTCGCCACCGAGGCTGCCACCGCCGCCTCCGGTTCAAACGCCGAGCTGGCCGCCGCCTTCGTGTCCACGAACGACTGGGTCGAGACGGCCCAAGCCCGCACGCCGGCGGTCTACGGCTCCGAACTCCAGCAGATTGTCGGGGCTGACGCGCTCGACGAGCTGCGCAGCCTCGGTGCGGCGGCCACCGATGGCGATTCGGGCGCGGCGGCCGAGCTCGCCCTTGCGGTCGACCAGAAGATGGACGCCCTCTCGGTCCTGCAACGCTCCATGCACGACCAGCTCCAGTCAATGGTCGCTGCGGAGGTGGCTGCGCAGGAGCGAGCCAAGCTGCGCAACCCGTCTGCGGTTCTCGGAACGCTCCTGATCGTGGGCGCGCTCGGTGGCGCTCTCGCCTACCGGGTGCTCCGGCCGGCGCGGTACCTGGCCGACGACGCCGAGCCCATCTTGGCTGGTGATTTCGCGGCGTTGGTCGACGAAGTCGAACGCGGCGTGCAGGTTGCGCCGACCGTCGCTCCGCTGCGCACCGAGTCGGCCACGTTGGCCCCGGTCGCCGATGCCCTCAACCTCACCCAGCGCGCCGCGCTCGATCAGGCTGCGGGACGAGCCGACAGCCGCAACCAGCTGCTCGACACGGTCGCTACCGCGGGCCTGAAGGCCGAACGCATGCTGGCCGAGCAACGGTCGTTGCTGGCCGACTTCGAAAAGCGGACGACCGAACTCGATGACGTGCTGTTCCTCGATCGCATGCGGGGCGTCCTCACCGGTCTGGCCAGGACGAACGATCACCTCTTGGTGCTCAGCGAAGCCGATGGCCTGCCGGTGCCCATCGTGGGTGCGTCGCCGATGACCGCCATCTTGGCCGCGGGTCAACAGTCGTCCCGCACCCCCCGCCGGGTGCAGTTGGCCGTGGGCCAGGACGCCGCTGTTCCCAACGAGCTGGCTCGCGACCTCACCAAGGTCGTCCGAGACCTGCTCGACAATGCCCTGGCCTTTTCGCCGCCCCACACGACCGTTACCCTGCAGGGCGACGCGGCCGACGGGATCTACGTGGTCTGGATCACCGATGAAGGCATCGGTCTCGATCCCGATGTGTGCGCCGAGCTGAACTTCGAGCTCGCCCATCCGCGCCCGGTCGACGAGTTGGGTGCGTCCGGTGTGGGTATTGCCGTGGTCAGCCGCCTGGCCGAACGTCATGGTCTCGACGTGCAACTCGTCACGGAAGAATCGACCGGTGTCCAGGCCCGAGTGTCGATCCCGGCCGAATTGTTGATCTCGGTCAGCGACTCGCTCGAGATCGATGTCTCCCCCGAGGAACTGCTGGCCGACCGCGCGGCAGCGGAGCGGCCAGATTCTGACAAGCCAGATTCCGAGAAGCCAGATTCCGAGGAGCCAGATTCTGAGGAGCCAGATTCTGAGGAGCCAGATTTTGAGAAGCCGGTAGCTGAGCGGCCAGAATCCGACTGGCCAGATGCTGGGAAGGCAGGAGCTGAGCCGGCGGACAACGGAGCGACTCCAGCTGATGCCGACCTCACCGATGAACTGCTGGCCGAAGCCGGTTCCGGTCTGGCCAATTTGGCCAATCGGGCTCGCATGGCGGAGGCGGCGGCTTCCGCTTTCGATTCACCCTCCGTGGACCCAGCTCCCGTCGAAGCAGCCGATACCGAACCGGTCCTGTTTCAACCCGCGGATTCCGACGGGGAAGACTCGATCGATCTGGCCGAGTTGGTCTCGAGCCACCACGACACCTCCACCGACGACGTCTTCTGGGCCGACGACGAGCCGAAGCGGGAGAGCGCACCAGTCCTGGACATCGACCTGTTCGAAGACCTCGAATACGACCGGGCACCGTCACGGCCATCGGCCCGCTCGGCGCCCGAGCCGCCGGCCCGTCCGAACCCTGATCCAGTCCTCGACCCGGTGATCGATCCCGACGCGGCTGATCCCGTGCCCGTGCCGACCGTTCTCGGTGCCGATGGCGAGCCCGAGCACTGTGTCGAGCTACCGCTGTCGGCTCGCATCGCTGCGGCCGAGGCCCGACCAAGTCTCGCCACCCTCGCCGATCGCCTTCGGAAGTAAGAGCCGGTTTGGGTGGTGGGACGCGATGTTGTGAGCCCGGCAACCCTTCGGGTTGCTGGGGCGAGCAACTCCCTGAGTGACCGAGGCGCTAGCCGAGGGAACGGCGCCGATCGACTTCGGAAGTAGCGGGGTTGCGGCTACCCTCGCCGCATGAGGCTCAACCGTCGGCGGCGTCGTAAGCGACAGACGTCCCAGTTCACCTACTCGGCGTGGGACGGCACCCAGGCCGGCTTCGACATGAACGCCGATGACGTGTTCGGCGCGATGACCGACGAGCTGCTCGAGCACGGCGACATCAATTCGGCTCTCAGTCGAATGCTACGCGACGGCTTCACCACCCCCGATGGCGATCGCATGCAGGGCTTGCGCGAGATCATGGAGCAGCTTCGGGAGCGACGGCAGGAATCACTCGAACGCCACAACCTCGATGGTGTGTACGGCGACATCGCCGAGGAATTGCGCGAGGTCGTCGAGCAGGAACGTCAAGCCCTCGACACCATGTCCGAGCAGGCGGCCGCATTCGCCGAGGGTGGCGACGACGCCGACCAGCGCAGCGCCGAATTGGCCCAGCAGACCGCGGCCGAGCGTCAGCTCCAACTCGACATGCTGTCGCCCGACCTGGCCGGCATGGTCAAGGATCTCCAGAACTACGAGTTCACCTCCGACGAGGCACAGCAGCGGTTCGAGGAACTGCTCGACAAACTGCGCGAGCAACTCATGCAGCAGTTCGTCGACCAAGCCACCGGCGCGGTCGAGGGCATGTCACCCGAGGACATGGCCCGCATGAAAGACATGATGGCGGCGCTCAACGAGATGCTCGAGCAACGCCAGAACGGCCAGGAACCGGATTTCGAGAAGTTCATGGAGGAGTTCGGCGACTTCTTCCCCGAGAACCCCCAGACCCTCGACGAGCTGCTCGAAGCCATGGCCCAGCGCATGGCGGCGATGCAACAGATGCTCAACTCGATGACCCCGGAGCAACGGGCCCAGATGCAGCAGCTGTCCGATCAACTGCTCGAGGACATGGATCTGCGCTGGCAGATGGAACAGCTCGGTCAGAATCTCCAGCAGATGTTCCCCCAGATGGGCTGGGATCAGGGTCGTGACTTCGAGGGCCAAGATCCGCTGAACATGGGTTCGGCCATGGATCTCCTCCAGGAAATGGGCGATCTCGATCAGCTCGAGAACCTGCTCCAAGGGGCTCGCAACCCGGGCGCGCTGGCCGAGGTCGACATCGATCGAGCCCGCGACCTGCTCGGCGACGACGCGGCCAACAGCCTCCAGCAACTCAGCGATCTGGCCAAGATGCTCGAAGACGCCGGCTACGTGAACTTCGAGGACGGCAAGTTCGACCTCACCGCCCGCGCCATCCGCCGGCTGGGCCAGAACGCGCTGAGCGATCTGTTCTCCAAACTCAAGAGCGACGCCTTGGGGCGCCACAACATGGAGAAGATGGGCGTCGGTCACGAACGGGCCTACGACACCAAGCCCTACGAGTTCGGCGACCCGTTCAACCTGCACATCGAGAAGACGGTGCGCAACGCGGTGCAGCGCAGTGGCGGCGGCACCCCGGTGCGGTTGACGCCCGAAGATTTCGAAGTCGAGCGCACCGAGAAGTCCGTGCGCTCGTCGACCGTGCTGATGCTCGACCTCTCGATGTCGATGCCGATGCGGGGCAACTTCTTGCCGGCCAAGAAGGTCGCGATGGCGTTGCATTCGCTCATCCAATCGCAGTACCCCCGTGACTTCCTGGGCATCGTGACGTTTGCGGCGCTGGCGCACGAGATCAAGCCCGAGCACCTGCCGCAGGTGTCGTGGGACTACGACTACGGCACCAACATGCAGCACGGGTTCCAGCTGGCTCGACGCATGCTCAGCCGGCAGACCGGCACCAAGCAGATCATCATGATCACCGATGGCGAACCGACTGCGCACCTGAGTCGCCACGGCGCACCGATCTTCAACTATCCGCCGACCCGCGAGACCGTCGACCTCACGCTGGCCGAGGTCGCCCGGTGCACGAGGGATGACATCGTCATCAACACGTTCATGCTCGATGCCACGCACTACCTGCAGTACTTCATCGAGCAGATCACGAAGATGAACGGTGGTCGGGCGTTCTACACGACCAACGAGAACATCGGCGACTACGTCCTGGTCGATTTCGTCGAGCACAAGCGCAAGCTGATCCACGGGCGCTGATCCAGCAAGCGGGGCGAACTCGATGGCGAGAGGCCGGGGACGCCGATGAGCATCTGGCTCCTCGAAGGGATCATCTCCGTGGTCTTCACCGCGCTGGCCCTGCCCTTGGCCCTCGTGCCGATCGTGAACTCGGTCTACCGTCGCTACGGCCAGTTCGCCGGTTGGCCCGCGGTGTTGGCGTTCGGGTCGGTCGCGATGGCCTGCGGGCTCGTTGCGTTCACGATGTTCCCGCTGCCGAACCCGGCCGGGCTCGATTGCGATCTCCGGTCGAACCTCGACTACTGGTCGATCGAGCCGTTGGAGTCATTCCGCGACGTGCGCGCCGTCTTCGGCCGCGACGGCGCGGGCGCTTTGCTTTCCTCGACGTTCCTGCAGGTCGCGTTCAATGTCTTGTTGTTCGTGCCCATCGGGTTCTTGATCCACCAACAGACCCGTTGGTCGGCGGTCCGGGTGGTCGGACTCGGCTTCGCCTTGTCGGCGCTGGTCGAACTCACCCAAGGCACCGCCGTCTTCGGGCTGTACGACTGTCCCTACCGCGTTGCGGAGTTCGACGACCTGCTCACCAACACCGCGGGCGCGGCCATCGGGCTGGTGATCAGCCGGATGGCGTTTCATTGGTTCGACTTCACCGAGCCCGAGCAATGCGCTGATCTCGATCCGCCCGGCCTGCGGCGGCGGGTCGCGGCCGCCGCTCTCGATCTGGTGGCCTTTCTCGTCATCGGCGCGGCGTTGGCTGCCGTCGTCGTGGTCGCCGTGGCCCTGCTCGGTGAGTCCGGCGCGGTCGACGGCGACACGGTCGACGCGATTCGTTGGGTTCTGCAGCGTCCGATCGCCGCCGTCATCGTGGGACTCGTGGTGCCCATGGTTCGGCCCGACGGTGCGACGGTCGGCCAGGCCGCCGTCGACATTCACCCCCAGGGTGGGCGGCAGCTTGCCATGGTGGTGAAACGGTTTGCCGTGCGCTGGTTGCCGTGGATCGTTCTGCCCGGGGTGACGCCGCTGCTCGCCGTCGTGCTCGAGCTGCTCGTCGCACAGGTGCGAGCCGACGGCCGAAGTCCAACCGAGTTGGTGTCGGGAGAAGTTCCCGTGACCACCCGCTTCACGGCTGCCGGTGCGCCCCCGTCGGGCTAGGCCTCGATCGGCGGGTGGGAGCGGATGAACTCGACCGCTGCCTCGGGATCATCGGTGATGGTGATCAGGTCGGCGTAGGGCTTGTCGGCGGCCAACGCTTCGAGCAGTGGCAGCACCGGAAGGTTGCCGCCGGCCGACCAGTGGCCCGTTCCGAGGAACACCATCGGGCTGATCACCCCGAAGACGTTGTAGTGGTTCTGGGTCGCGTCCTGGAAGACTTCCTGGGTCGTGCCCGCGCTGCCCGGCGCATAGACCACACCCGAGGTGGCAATCGCGAGCAGGCCGTCCTCGCGGATGCTGTTGGCGAAGTACTTGGCGATGTGGCTGGCGAACTGGTTGGTCGGTTCGTGGCCGTAGAACCAGGTGGGCACGGCCAGACTGATCTCGTCGCTGGGGTAGCGCTCGCGTACGTCGAACCCGGCGGCCAAGTACGCCGCCGTGTGGTAGTCGGATTCGACCCGCAGCGTCTCGATGGCGTCGTCGAGCGCGGGGTCGGGGTGTGAGGCCATCCACGCGCCGAGGTTCGCGGCCTCCATGGCACCGGGCCCGCCACCCGTCGTCACCAGGTAGCCATCCCGGGCCAGGGCGCGGCCCAGCCAGGCGATGTCGCGATAGACCGGGTCGACCCGTTGCAGGGCGTGCCCGCCCATGACCGCAACGACGCCGTGTTCGCTGTTCGCATGATGCTCGACCAGGAGCTCGCGGAGGGCGTGGTCGATGGCATGGTCGTGGATGCGTTGGGCGAGGGCCTCCAGGATCGGGATTTCCTCGTCGTGGCGATAGCGAAGCTGGTGCCGGTAGATCGCCCCGTCGGTCGTCGTGTCGAGCGGCGCCGCCGCGTCGGGGTCGTAGCCGGCCATGAGCTCGTCGAGGTCGTAGAGCTCGCGGCGGAAGGGCTGAAACGGCAAGCCGCCGAAGCGTGGGAAGATCGCGCCGCCGCCGGCGATGATGCGCCGGGCCGAACCGTTGTCGATCGTGCACCCCAGAAGCGTCGATCCGCTCCAGTCCTCGGTGGTGATCGTGGCCGGAATGGTGAGGCTCTGGACCACCAGGTTGCGGGCGTGGCCATTCGCTGCGATGACGCGCTCGAGCTCGGCCGGGTCGTCGATGAGGGCAGGACCTGGTGTGATCATTGCCGCAGTCTTGCACTGTGTTGCCGCAGCCGGAGACTGTGCGCCCGGGATCCGGACGTGACGGGTGCCGAAATGGCACCAGATTGGCGCGCAGGGTGGCGAAACCGCCCCGCACGCGCCCATCGCAATGAAAAGTGAAGATCCCGCTTGACGTCTGGGAATCCGTGGCTTATTACAGTGTTGTAATTACAGCGATGCGACCTAGCGGGCGGTCGCGGCCCCAGATCGAAATACCTCCAGATCACAACAGCGAACTCACCGAACAGGACCGGCTCGACATGGCGTACCCCATCACCGACGAACCCGAAGAGCAGACGTGGCAGGATGCCGCGAACTGCCTCGGGGTCGATCCCGATTTGTTTTTCCCCGAGCGCGGGGCATCGACCCGCGAGGCCAAAGAGGTCTGCCGCGGCTGCGTCGTGCGGGAGGATTGCCTCGAATATGCTCTGCAAAATGGCGAGAAGTTCGGCATCTGGGGTGGCATGAGCGAGCGGGAACGGCGCCGCATTCGCCGCCAGCGGGCCTTGGCTCGAGCGGCGGCCGCTGCCGCCGCTGAAGAGTCCACCACCGCGTAACCCGGTACACTCGTCGCCATGGGTGGTCTTTCCAGTACCGAACTCATCATTGTGCTCGTCATCATCTTGTTGGTGTTTGGCGGCTCCCAGCTCCCGAAACTGGCCCGGTCACTCGGCCAGGCCCAGAAGGAGTTCAAGAAGGGCGTCGACACCGGCATCGAAGATGACGAGGACGAAACCGTCTAACCCGCGCTCGGTCCATCAGCGTCGGCATTGAGGCCTCGGGCCTCCGATTAGGCTGTTTTCCCGTGCGAAAACTTCGCAAAGACCGTGGGAACTTCGCGCCCTGTCGCGTCGTTGTACACCGTGAGCCCCCAGGCAGGGCCGGAGTCTGCCCCCAATGACAAACGCCCCGCCGACGAGTGATCCTCATCAGGTACCCACCTGGGAGGAAGTTGCCGAAAGCCATGGCCGCTTCCTCTACACGGTGGCCTACCGGCTCACCGGCAACCACGACGACACGCAGGATTTGGTGCAGGAGGTGTTACTTCGAGTGCAAAAGGGACTGGCCACCTACAAGCCCGGCAATTTCGAAGGCTGGCTCGCTCGCATCACCCAGAACGTCTTCCTCGATCAGGTGCGGGCCAAGAAGCGCCGCCCGACCGAGGCCCTGCCCGACGACCCCGATCGGGTACTCGAGGGCGCGCCCGGCGCCGACATTGCCCTGGACCACGCCGGGTTGCCCGATCACATCCAGGATGCCATCCGTTCCCTCGCCCCCGACTACCGCAGCGCGGTCGTGCTCGCCGACGTCGTCGGGCTGAACTACAACGAGATCTCCGAGGCCCTCGGCGTGCCGGTCGGTACGGTTCGCAGCCGCATCCATCGGGGGCGTCATCGCCTCCGGGAACTGATCGAGGTGACGCCATGAGCGCCCCCGATCGCGAGCTGCACGATCAGCTGTCGGCGTACCTCGACGACGAGCTCGACGCGACCGAACGAACCGAGATCGAAGCGGCGCTGGCCGCGTCGGCCGAGCTCACCGCCGAGCTCGACGCAGTGCGCGCCGCCCGCGAGCTGGTGCGTTCGTTGCCCGATGTCGAGGTTCCGGCCGGTTTCCGGTTCGTGCCGACCGGTCATTCCGAAACGGCACCGGTCACCTCGCTGGCCGACGTGCGGACCAGCGCGAAGCGCAGGAGAACCGCCGCGGCCCGGAACGAAAGCTGGGCCCGCAAGGCAGCGTGGCGGTCCGTGGTCGCCGTCGCGGCCGCATTTGCCCTGTTGGTCGGCGCCGGCTCGATCATCCCCGGGGTCGAGGTCGTGCCCGCGGTCGACGATCTGGTCCGGGTCCACACCGCTGCAGCAACCGAACTCATGGCCATGCCTCCGGCCGAGGCCGCGCCCACCATGCCGATGCCGCTCGACGACGGCAAGATGCTGATGGTCGACATGTCCGGTGACGCCCCCGATCTCGGCGCCGAGCTGCCCCTGATGGGTGGCTACGAGGACGACGACTACGTCCACCTCGTCTACGGCGCCGAGCAGCAGTACCTGTCGGTGTTCCGCCAAGAGGGGCGGCTCGATGGTGACGAACTCGACGGTGCGACGGCGATGGACATGGACGACGCCACCGCGGCGTACTCGCTCGAGCGGGATTCGGTGAAGGTGCTGGTGCTCGAGCAGGACGGCATGGTGTACACGATCGTCAGCGACGACGCGATGGTCGACAAGGCCATGGGTATGACCGCCATGCTGCCCCCCGACGACGACAACTTCGTGGTCGATGCCTTCGAGAACCTCGGCGGGGCCCTCGAAAACCTCGGCGGTCTGTTCTAGTCCCCGACCAGTTCTGTCAAAAACGTCAAACGCCGAGCCGGTTGGAGTCGGCTCGGCGTTTGGTTGGTGGTTCTGGGGCCAATCGCTGGGAAGTGGCCGGTGGGCCTTGTCTATTGGAGACTGGTGGGTCGTCAGCTGGCTTCGGCGGTGAGGAGTTGGTTGGAGTCGGCGGCGGATTCGGCGGTGGCGGTGAGGCCGGCGGCCCGGCGGCGCTTGAGGATGCGGCGGCGCTCCCGTTCGGAGCACCCACCCCACACGCCGTGGTCGATCTTGTTGCGCAGTGCGTATTCGAGGCACTGTTCCGAAACGCGGCAGGTGCCGCACATGCGTTGGGCCCGCAAGACGCCGACGCCATCCGAAGGGAAGAAGAGCGACGGATTCTCGTCTGCGCATCGCCCGTGTTCCATCCAACTTGTATCCATGTGTGAACCCTCCCGTGGGTTGGTACGCACTAGTACGCCCAGATACCCCAGAAAGTTCCCGTAAAAGACCGGTTGCAAGCGGACTGCAACGTTATGTCGCTTTCCGTGGGGTGAATGCTGCAAACCGTGAGATTCCCGGGGGAGTTGCCGGGTTTTGCACCGCTACACTGGCGGCCATGAGCGACACCATGGAAGAGGCCGTAGCACCGGTCGGACACGTGAAAATCGTCTATCTCGGCCCGGTGGCGCCCCATTGGGAGCTACGCCGCGAGTTCGGCGATCAAGCGATGATCGAGGGTTTCAACGATCGCATCATGGCCCGGCTGCTCCTGCTGCCGCCCCACGATCCCCAGTTCCGCCGTAACCGCGAGCGGGTCAACCGCGATGGCGAGCGGGAGAACATCCGGGTCGAGTGGGATCTCGGCTATCCGGAGGACGAAGCGTAGGTGTCCACCGTCGGCATCGACGTCGGGGGCACGAAGATCCTGGCGGTGCATCTGGTCGATGGCGAGGCCACGGCGGTGCACAAGGTCAAGACGCCGCGTACCGGTCCGAACGACGTGTTCGATCGCGTCGTCGACGTGTGGCGAAAAGTCGACCCGGAGGCTCGAGCAACCTCGCTCGGTGTCGGCGTGCCCGGCAAGGTCGATCCCGAATCGGGCACCCTCGAAGCGCCGCCGAATCTGGCCGGTTTCGAAGGCACGATCCATGTCGGTTCGGCGCTGGCCAAGCGCACCGGCCGGGTCGTTCTGGTCGACAACGACGTGAACGTTGCCACCCTGGCCGAGCACCGTTTGGGTGCCGGTCGCGGGGTCGACAACCTGCTCGGAGTATTCATGGGAACCGGGGTCGGGGGCGGGCTCGTGCTCGACGGTCGGTTGCGTCGCGGGCCCCGCGGCCTGGCCGGCGAATTCGGTCACATGGTGATCCGGCGCAAGGGCCGCCCGTGTGGCTGCGGCCTGAATGGCCATGTCGAGTCCTACGCCGGGCGGGCATCGCTCGAGCGTCAGGCCCGGAAACGTCACGCGGCGGGCGAGGCGACCATGCTGGTCGAGTTGGCCGGCGAGCACCGCATGCGCTCCAGTGTGTGGGAAACGGCCATCAATGCCGGCGACGAGGTGGCGATCGACCTGGTCGACGAGGCCGTCGACGCGATCGTGGCCGGGCTGGTCAGCGCTACCGTGCTGATCGATCTCGAACTGATCGTGCTCGGTGGCGGGTTCGCCCACCGGTTGGGCGAGCCGTTTCGGCGCCGCATCGAGCGGGCGTTCCTGAAGGCCACCTTTGCCGACAGCGGGGTGCCGGTCGTCCGCTCGAAGCTGGGTGACAATGCGGGCGCCATCGGGGCCGCGCTCCTTCCGCTCCAACGCTCCTGAAACTACAACGCACCTGAATCTCGCCGATGGAACACCTATGGCTAGTGGGCCAGAGACCCCCAACGATCTGAATCCCCCGCTTCTCCGCGATGCCCCGGTCGGCCGCGCCTCCACGGCGATGGTGTCGGCCGGCGGTACCGATCAGCGTGAACCCGGGTATCTCAACCGCGAGCTGTCGTGGTTGGCCTTCAACGAACGGGTCCTGGTGCTGGCCGAACAGGCATCGACCCCGCCGCTCGATCGAGCCAAGTTCGCGGCGATCTTCTCGTCCAACCTCGATGAGTTCTTCCAGGTTCGGGTCGCCGGCCTGAAGGACCTCGAAGCGGCTGGGATCATCGCGCCGTCTCCCGACGGAAGAACCCCGACCGAACAACTCGGCGAGGTCCGGGCCGAGGTCCGACGGTTGGTTTCGCGCCAGAACGACCTGTACCGCACCCGACTGCGGCCGGTCCTCGCCGATCACGGCGTGCAGATCCTGGACTGGTTCGATCTGAGCCAGGAGGAAATCGACGAAGCGACCCTGCAGTTCGAGCGAAGGATCTTCCCGATCCTGACCCCGCTGGCCGTCGATCCGGGCCATCCCTTCCCCTACATCTCCGATCTCTCGTTGAACCTCGCGGTCGTGCTGCGCAACCCCGATGACGACCGCCGGTTGTTCGCCCGGGTGAAGGTGCCCAACAGCCTGCCCCGCTTCATCGATCTGGGTGGCGAGTCGCGGTTGCTGCCCATCGAGCAGTTGATCGTGGCGAACCTCGGCGGGCTGTTCCCCGGCCTCGACATCCTCGAACACGCCGTCTTCCGGGTCACCCGCAACGGCGACCTCATCTTCGAGGAAGAAGCGGCCGACGACCTGCTCGCTGCGGTCGAGATGGAGTTGCGCCGGCGCCGCTTCGGTGGTGCCATCCGGCTCGAAGTCGAGTCGACGATGAGCACCGAGATTCGCGAGATGCTCGTCCGCGAGCTCGAACTCGATGCCGAGGACGTCTACACCACCCATTCGCTCGTGGATCTGGGGGACTTGATGGAGCTTCTGTCGATCGATCGCCCCGATCTGGTCGAAGCTCCGTGGTCCGGTGTGATCGAACCGGAGCTGGCCACCGACGACGACGAGCGGATCGACATGTTCGAACGCATTCGCCGGGGCGAGCTTCTTCTGCATCATCCGTACACCTCGTTCGGCTCGACGGTGGTCGAGTTCCTGCGCCAGGCATCGGTCGATCCCCAGGTCGTCGCGATCAAGATCACCCTGTACCGCACGTCGGGCGACAGCCCCATCATCGACGCCCTCATCCGGGCGTCCGAGGCGGGCATACAGGTCGCCGTGCTCATCGAACTCAAGGCCCGCTTCGACGAACAGGCCAACATCGACTGGGCCAAACGGCTCGAGCAAGCCGGCGTTCACGTCGCCTATGGCCTGGTCGGACTGAAGATCCACGCCAAGACCTGCATGGTCGTACGCGACGAACCGGACGGCATCCGGCGGTACTGCCACGTCGGGACCGGCAACTACAACGAGAAGACGGCTCGGCTCTACGAGGATTTCGGTCTGCTCACCAGCGAGCACGACGTGGGCGAGGACATCTCGTATCTGTTCAACCGGCTGACCGGCTACGGCCGTGACATCGACTACGAACGAATGGTGATCGCGCCGGTCGGGCTGCGGCGGCGGCTGACCCATCTGATTCAGAACGAAGCGGCCCGTTCCCAAGGTCGGATCATCATGAAGATGAACAGCCTCGTCGATCAACGCATCATCGATGAGCTCTATGCCGCGTCGGGCCAAGGCGTCCAGATCGATCTCCTGGTGCGGGGTATTTGTTGTCTCCGCCCCGGGGTGCCCGGCCAATCCGAGAACATCCAGGTGCGTTCGGTGGTGGGCCGGTACCTCGAGCACTCTCGGGTGTACTACTTCGAGAACGGCAACGGACCGGGCGAGCCTGCGGTGTTCATCGGGTCGGCCGACCTCATGCCCCGCAATCTCGATCGTCGGGTCGAAGCGCTCGTCGAGCTCCGTCACCCCGACCACGTCAACCGGGTGCATCATCTGCTCACGACGACCTTCAACGACACGACCCTGGGGTGGAAGCTCGACAACCAGGGGCGTTGGCATCGTGGGGCCGAGCCGGCCCGACCCGACCTCCACGAGCGGCTGCAGAAGATGGCCGCCGATCGAGCCGGCCGCCGATGACCGTCCACCCCAAGCGTGCGGAGGTACGCGCCGCCGGCGGAATCGTCGTCCGAGCCGACGACCCCGACGCCCGGCTGCTTCTGGTGCACCGGCCCGACTACGACGACTGGACGTTCCCCAAGGGCAAGTCCGATCCGGGCGAGCGTTGGCGCGAGACCGCGATCCGCGAGGTGCTCGAAGAAACCGGCTTCGCCTGCACGGTCGAACGCAAGGTCGGTGCGGTCCGGTACTTCGACCGCCGGGGTCGGAGCAAGGAGGTTCGCTACTTCCTCATGGTGGTCGACGAGGGCAGCTTCGAGCCGAATGACGAGGTCGACGGCATCCAGTGGTGCACCGTCGATGAAGCGCTGATGATGCTCAGCTACCAGCGTGATCGCGATCTTCTCGTCGACCGCCTGGCCCGCGTACAGCTCCACTGAGTACCGCTGACTCGGTTCGCTGGTCCGGTTGCGTCCCGGGCGGCCGCGAACCGTTCTAGGATCGGCGTGTGAACAGCGCGCAGGGGTGGCAGCCGCTTCAAGAGCCGAAGAACCTGAAGAACGCCGCCGTGCGGTTGTCGCCGTTCACCCGGCTGGCCCGCACCCACGCCTTGGGCTCGGCGGCCGACGGGATTGTCGCGGTCGCCCTGGCCGGGTCGATCTTCTTCTCCATCGACCCCAGCGCGGCCCGGTGGCGGGTCGGTCTGTACCTGTTGTGCACGATCACACCCTTCGCCATCGTCACCCCGCTGATCGGTCCCGCAATCGACCGCCTCAAGGGCGGCCGACGCTCGATGATCGTG
>JABDJW010000060.1 GCA_013002375.1 Acidimicrobiales bacterium
AACGAAGGCGGCGGCGAGATACCCGACCTGGATCAGGATGAGGTCCAAGGGCTCTCGGCCGACACCATCAAGCTGACCACGATCGCCGACCCCGGCTTCCAGGGTTCGCCGGGCTTGAACCAGGAGATATTCGATGCGGGCGCGGCCTTTGTGGCCTGGTGCAACGCGGCGGGGGGTGTCAACGGCAAGCAGATCGAACTCACGCTGCGCGATGCCAAGCTCACCGACTACCAGCCGGTCCTCGAGCAGGCGTGCGATTCCGATTTTGCCGTCGTCGGCGATGGTGCGGTGCAGGACAACCTGTGGGCCGATGTCGGCATCCCGTGCGGCCTGATCGACGTCGCCGGCTTCTCGGTGACGACCGAAAAGGCCGGATTCGCCGGCGACGATCCGGTCGAGACCCGCCAGGTGCAGCCGGTCCCGAATCCGTCCGACGAGGTTGCGGTCGGAGCGAATATCATCCTGTCCGAGCAGTTCCCCGAAGCGGCCGCCCGGACGGGTCTCATCTATGCCGACTTCCAAACCCTGGTTCGCCAGTACGAGAAGGAGCGGGCCGGATTCGAAGCGGTCGGTCACGTCGTGATCCATACCGACGTCTACAACATCCTGGGCGAGGACAACTGGACGCCGTTCGCGGCCGCGGTTCGGGCTGCCGACGTGCAGTTCCTCCGGCTGATCGGCGAACCGGACAACGGCGCGCAGCTGAAGCAGGCGCTGTCCGAAATCGGCTACACGCCGATCGTCACGCTGCAGGAGACCAACTTCTACGACCGCAACTACATCGCGGCCGGCGCCGACGCAGTCGAGGGCGATTACATCCGCACCGTGTTCTGGCCGTTCGAGGAGGCCGACCAGAACCCGGCCACCCAGGCCTACCTGGACATCATCGAAGCGCAGGGAGGCAAGGTCGCCACGCTCGGCGTCCAGTCGACCTCGGCCTGGCTGCTGTTCGCCACGCTGGCCAAGCAGTGCGACCTCGACAACCAGCTCAGTCGCAGCTGCATTCTCGAGGCCGCAGCCGACGTCACCGAATGGACCGGCGGGGGACTGCATGCGGTCACGAGTCCCGCCACGAATCAAGGGGCTCGATGCACGATCGTGCTCCAGATCCAAGAGGCGGAGTTCGTGCGGTGGGCTCCCGAGATCGACGGCGGGGACGGCGGCTACGCCTGCGATCCGGGGTACGTCACCCCGATCGAATCCGACGGCTAGGCGATGGAGGAATTCCTCACCTTCACCGTCACCGGCCTCGTCACCGCGGCGCTCTACGCGGTGGCGGCCAGCGGGCTGGTCGTCACCTACACCACCAGCGGCATCTTCAACTTCGGTCACGGCGCGGTCGGCATGTTTGCCGCGTTCACCTACTGGCAGGTGCGGGTGGACTGGAACTGGCCGGCACCGCTCGCCTTGATCGCGGTGCTGCTGGTGCTGGCCCCCGCGTTCGGCGTGGTCGTGGAGCGGGTGATCATGCGGGGGCTCCAAAACGTCTCCGAGGTCACGAAACTCGTCGTGTCGGTGAGCCTGCTCTTCGGGGTCTTCCAGGGTGCGATCATCTTGTTCCCGCCGAACGTCAGCCGCCGGCTTCCCGGGTTCTATTCGGGAAACACCTTCGACCTCGGCTTCATCAACCTGACCTGGCACGACGCGGCCACCATCCTGGCGGCCATCATCACCGCGGTGGTACTGCGGTTCCTGCTCTACTCGACGAGAACCGGCGTGGCCATGCGGGGCGTGGTCGACGATCGCGAGCTCACCCAACTCAACGGGGCCAACCCGGATCGATCGTCGATGCTGGCCTGGGCGCTGGGCATGTCGCTGGCCGCCCTCGCCGGCATTCTGCTGGCCGGTAGCCAAGGGGTGCTCAGTCATGTGCCGCTGACGCTGCTGGTGATCAATGCCTACGCCGCCGCGATGTTCGGGCGCCTCGAGAGCCTGCCGCGAACGTTCCTGGGCGCGATCGTGCTGGGGCTGATGCAGTCCTACGGCATCGGCTACCTGTCGCTCAACGAGCCGTTGCGGTCGATCTTCACCGTCAACCTCGACCCGCCCCTGTCGCTCAGCGGCCTCCGGCCGGCCATCCCGATCATCGCCCTGTTCTTGGTGCTCCTGTTCCTGCCCCGGCAGCGGCTGGTTGCGGCCGGGCAACGCAAGTCCCGGGAGATCATCCCGGCGCCGTCGATGGTCCGATGGCTGATCGGCGCGGCGGCGCTGGGCGTGATCTCCTACGGGTACGCGACCCAGTACCCCGGGGTGCGGACCTTTCAGATGGGGCAGGGGTTGGCGCTGGGAATCATCATGTTGTCGCTCGTCCCTTTGATCGGGTGGGCCGGCCAGATCTCGCTGGCCCCCATGGCCTTTGCCGGCATCGGGGCGGTCGTGATGGGTCACTGGGGTGGTGACGGCACGCTCGAGGGTCTCGTCGCAGCAACGCTGGTCGCCGGCGCGGTCGGTGCGGTCGTTGCCCTTCCGGCGCTGCGCCTGCGGGGCCTCTACCTCGCGCTCGGTACTGCCGCGTTCGCCGTGTTCATGGATCTGGTCTTCTTCAACCAGACCCGGTTTCTGCCCAACGGCAACATCCAGGTTCCCCGACTCGACCTCTTCGGCGTCTCGTTCGACGACGAGCGAGCCCACCTGGTGCTGCTCGGCGTGGTCTTCGGGCTGGTCGGCGCCGCGCTCGCGTGGTTGCGGCATCAGGAGTTCGGGCGCCGGCTGCTCGCGATGAAGTCGAGTGATGCCGCCTGCGTGACCTTGGGCGTCAACCTCACGATCACCAAGCTCCAGGTGTTCACCATGTCCGCCGCCATCGCGGGCCTCGGCGGTGCGCTCTACGGCGCCCAGCTGCGCAGCGTGTCGCCGCCGACGTTCCAGTTCCTCCAGAGTCTGCCGGTTCTGTTGCTGGCTGTGGTCGGTGGCATCGCTGCCGTCGGCGGTGCCCTCTTCGGTGGCATCGTCTACGCGCTCACCTTTCTCATTGTCCCCGATGTGTATCCGAGCGTGAAGGATCTGCTCACGATCGGGCCCGCGCTCGCCGGCATCAGCCTCGGGCGCAACCCGAACGGCGCGGTCAACGAGACGGTCCGCTCGATCCACGAGGCTCGCGCCCGACGGCACCAACCGGCGGCCGACGATGCGAAGGATCACCCCGCGCTCGCCGGTATCGACGGCTTCACCCGGGCCGACCGAGCCCGCTTCGACCGGGAGCTCGGCCTGGTCGACGAGGCCGCCTACGTCCGGCTCCGGGCGTTGCGAGAAGGGCGGGGCCATGGCGCTGCTTGAAGCCTCGGGCATATCGGTCGCGTTCGGGGGCCGAAGAGCGGTCGACAAGGCCGACCTCACCGCCGAGCGCGGCCAGATCAGCGGGCTGATCGGCCCGAATGGTGCCGGCAAGACCACGATGTTCAATGCCCTGTGCGGGCTCCAGAGGACCGAAGCCGGCGAGGTTCGACTCGACGGCGAGCTGATCAGCGATCTCCGGCCCTACCAGCGGGCCCGCAAGGGCCTGGGCCGCACCTTTCAGCGGCTGGAAACCTTCAATCTCCTCACCGTGCGCGAGAACGTCCTCGCCGGGGCCGAGTTCCGCAACCGCTGGGCGGGTGATGATGCCGACGCCGGCCTGGTCGCCGCCCAACTGATCGAAGAGCTGTCGCTGGGTGATGTCGCCGACGAGCGGGTCGACGGGCTACCCACTGGTCGGGCCCGGCTGGTCGAGGTGGGGCGGGCGCTGGCCGGCCGCCCCCGCGTGCTCCTGCTCGACGAGCCCTCTTCGGGCCTGAACGATGCCGAAACCGACGAACTGGCCGCAGTCCTCCGCCGGCTGGCCGACGACGGGCTGGCCGTGCTCATGGTTGAACACGACATGGGTTTGGTGATGGGGACCTGCGATCTCATCCACGTGTTGGATTTCGGCGAGATCATTGCGGTCGGCGACCCAGCCGTCGTCCAGGCCGACGGCCGGGTGCAGCGGGCGTATCTCGGCGACGGCGGTTCAGCCGCGAAGTCCACCGCTGCGTCGCACCCGAGGATCGACGCTGACCTCCGCTCACCGGTGCCGATGCTGGAGGTGCGGGGCCTCTACGCCGGCTACGGCGACTTCGACGTTCTGGAAGACGTATCCTTCTCGGTCGCCGACGGTGAGGTCTTCGTCCTCTTCGGGCCCAACGGCGCGGGAAAGACGACGACGCTCGACGTGATCGCCGGTCTGCTCCCGGCCAGTCGCGGCACGGTCGAGCTCTGCGGTCACAACGTCACCGGTGCCGATGTCAGCGCTCTGGCCCGGGCCGGCGTGTGCATGGTCCCCGAGGGCCGAGGAGTCTTTCCGAATCTGACGGTGGCCGAGAATCTCTGGATGGCCACCCACTCGGGCGCCGACCGTAGCCGCATCGAAGAGATCACCTACAGCCGATTCCCGGTCCTTTCCAAGTTGCGAACCCAGTTGGCCGGCACCCTCTCGGGCGGCGAGCAACAGATGCTGGCCATGGCGCGGGCGCTCTCCACCGACCCTGCTCTGCTCATCCTGGACGAGTTGTCGATGGGCCTCGCCCCGCTGATCGTGCGGGACATTTACGAGCGGGTGGCCGAGATCGCGGCCGGAGGCGTCTCGATCCTCGTGGTGGAGCAGTTCGCCCACGACGTACTCGATGTGGCCGACACCGCTGCCATCATGCTGAACGGCTCGATCCGCCGGATCGGATCGCCGTCCGACATCGCCGAAGAACTCGAAGCCGCCTACCTGTCCGGAGCCACCACATGACCCGCACCGAAGGCCGACACAAGGAGAACCAGCCATGACCGACACCCCGCCAGAAGAACCCACGCAGGGCATCGGTATGGCGGCGGACCGCCGGGCCGCGTTCGAAGCCGAGATCAGCCGGGTCCAGCTCAAGACCGGCAGCGCCGCGAACGAACGGCGGTTTCTCGCGGCCGGGGTGGCGGCGATGGTCATCGGCGTCGTCCTGGCCCTCATCGCGTTCATCGCCTCGACCGGCATGGCCGACACGCGCGATGTCATCTCGATGAGCATCCTCGCCATCTTCGGACTGGCGCTCGCCGTCCTCGGCGCTGCGGTGTTCCTGCGCTACGCGCTCGGCCGCTTCTTCCGGTTCTGGCTGCTGCGGTTGATCTTCGAGCAACGACCCGCAGAGTAGGGACCGGAGCGGTAGCTGTACCGTCTGGGTGGCTCGACCAGCGTTCACCGACAGTGGTCCCTGGCGGAGTGCAGTGACCGGACGCGCGCTCGTTGGACGAAGGAGTGAGCTGCGCCTAGCTTTTTTGAGTAGGCGACGGGGAGGGCAACCATGGGATCGCGGACCGCTGGACTCTTGTGGCGGGTGGTCATGCTCGCGGCGTTCGGCATCGTCGCCAGTTCTTGTTCGCTCTGGGTGTGGGGAGCCGGCCCACCCCAGTCGGACACGCCCCTGGTCGTCTCGTCGACCGGTACGAACTGGGCCGATGTGAGCGCCGGTGGTCGGACGCGCTGCGCCGTCGCGCTCGACCGGACGCTGTGGTGCTGGGGTGACAACGACCACGGGCAAGTGGGCGACGGCACCACGACCGACGTGTCAGCCCCCACCCAGATCGGGACCGCTACGAACTGGGCGTCCGTGTACGTCGGTGGCGCCCATACCTGTGGCCGACGGATCGACAGCACGTTGTGGTGCTGGGGGTCCAATTTCAACGGCCAGTTGGGTGACGGCACCACCACGGACAGCCTGACTCCCCAGCAGGTCGGGACCGACACCGACTGGCGGCAGGTCGACACCAAGAGCCAACGGTTCTTCCAGCCGCCGTTGTTCAACGATGGGATCGGTGGCACGTGCGCGGTGAAGACCGACGGCTCGCTGTGGTGCTGGGGGTCCAACGTCATCGGTCAGCTCGGGCTCGGAGCCACGATCCAGGTCACGGTGCCCACCCGGGTTGGCACGGCGAGCGACTGGACCGCCGTCGCGGTCAGCACGACCCACTCCTGCGGACTCCGCGGCAGCGGTGACTTGTGGTGTTGGGGCGACAACACCCACGGCCAGCTCGGAACGGCAGGCGGGAGTACCACGGTGCCGGCACCCGTGTCCTCGGGTTGGCGCCAAGTCGATACCGGCGGTGGTGTCACCCTCGCCAACCCACCCGATCCGGGCGGGCACACGTGCGCAATCGATCAGTCCGACGCACTGTGGTGCTGGGGCTTCAACGTCTACGGCCAGCTCGGGAACGGAACGACGTCTGACGCCGCGACTCCGACCCGGATCGGTACGGCACGCGACTGGCGTCAGGTGTCGACGGGACGCAGCCACTCGTGTGCCGTCGCCACCGACAGCACGATGTGGTGCTGGGGGACGAACAGTGGCGGCGAGCTGGGCGACGGCACCCGCACGCCGCGGCTCACGCCCACCCAGGTCGGGGTCGGCACCGACTGGTTCGAGGTGGACGCTGGCGCACAGCTGACGATCGCCACCGACAACGACTTCTAGCGGTCGGTGAACCGGGACCTCGCGACGCGCTCGGCCGCTTCTTCCGGTTCTGGCTGCTGCGGTCGATCTTCGAGAAACGGCCCGCGGACGCCGGACCGAACGGTGGCCATCGCCGCAGTGCTAGGCCTCGAGGTGCGCCTTGTTCGAGGCCAAGA